>SLMF01000063.1 GCA_007133715.1 Planctomycetaceae bacterium | reverse complement strand
GAAGTCCTTCTCGAGGAAATCCAGGAACTGCGGTTCCACGACACGCCCGCCTGCGGACGCCTGATCGATTTCCGCACCACGCTGAAAGCCACTCGAGGGGAACTTACCTTCGGTGATGATAAGGAAGGGCTGCTGGCCTTCCGCCAACGCCCCGAGATCGATGGGCGACGCGGCGGCGTGCTGACCAACGCCCGCGGCCAACAGGGCGAACGCAATGTGTATGGCACGCCCGCACCGTGGATGGACTATTCCGGCCCGATCGAAGGCTATGGCTGGCGGGGAATCGCGGTGTTCGACCATCCGGATAACTTCCGCGTCGGCTACTGGCACGTGCGAGATTACGGACTGGCCGCCATCAATCCGTTCGGACAACGGCAGGTGGGCGGCTTGGACGAGGACGGCAGCTACACCTTGGAATCAGGCCAATCGCTGACGCTGAGGTATCGTGTGTTTGTACATTCGGGCGACCATGAAGAGGCAGATGTTGCCGGGCAATATGCCCGTTATGCCGCGGACGAATCCGTCCGACGCCCAACACATTAGTTTCGAAAGGATACCAAGATGACAAGAACATGGAATTGCAATTGGATGGGGATGGCGGGTACCGCCGGACTCGTCGGGATGTTGCTCGCGTTGCTCGCCTGCTCGCCCAGCTGGGCCGATGACCAGCAGGGATTTGTCCCGCTCTTCGACGGAGAGACCCTCGACGGCTGGGATGGCGACCCGGGATTCTGGCGAGTCGAGGACGGGGCGATCCTCGGCCAGACCACGGCCGACAACCCGACCCAGCGAAACACGTTCCTGATCTGGGAAGGTGGCGAGCCGGGCGATTTCGAGTTGAAGTTCGAGTATCGTATCGATAGCGACTGGGCGAACTCGGGAGTCCAAGTGCGGTCCCGGCGGCTGGACGGATATCGGGTCGGCGGCTACCAACCCGACATCGCCAATGTCGATTGGATCACGGGCATCATGTACGAAGAGGCCGGTCGCGGGATCCTCGCCCGCCGCGGTCAGAAACTGGTCATTTCGGTCGAGGGCGAACGCCAAGTCGAACGCTTTGCCGAAGAGGACGCTCTGGGACAGCACGTGCATCCCCGCGATTGGAATGTGTATCACGTGTTGGCCGAGGGGAATCGGCTGGTGACCAAGATCAACGGCGTGAAGATGCACGAAGTGATCGACGACGCGCCCGAAGCCCGCTCGGAAGGCGTGATCGCATTCCAGCTGCATTCCGGCCCGCCCATGACGATCCGCTTCCGCAACATCCGCCTGAAGTGTCTCGATTCGAACGACCAATCGCAGGACTAATCGCAGCCCCCGGCGGTCTTCCCAACCGGCCGTGACAAAACGGCCCCTGGCGATCGGGAACTCCGCCAACGCCACGGTTGGGTCCGCGATTGGAAACCCATCACACGGCTCCCCAGCTCCCTGCGGGAGCCGTGCTGCGTGCTTGGTTCTTCGTTAGGCAACTCGCAGGGAATAACCTACCCGCCGCGTTGTGGCCGGTCTCTGACCGAGCCACCCGCGCCGAACGAAGCCGAACGAGGCGGGGTCGGAGACCCGCGCCGAACGGAAAGATCACCACGAACTAAGAACCAAGCCTCAGGCGACGGGCCGGGTCAGCAGCAGCCAGATCTCGTCTGCCTCCCGCGCGATCGCAACTTGCCAACCAGACGAAGTCGCCATCCGCTGGATGTTCTCCGCCGATACCTGCTCGCTGACCACCACCGTCAACTCGCTGGCGGTCGACTGCAGCATCGCTTGGCGTGCCCGCACCACCGGTTCCGGGCATGACAGACCTCGGGCATCAATCACGTTTTTTGCGTCGTTGCGATTCATCGTCTTCGGGCACCTCCGCTTCCAAACAACCCCATCATCCTAACAACAAAACGTTGCTCAAGCTCCCGTATCCATCTCGGCCGGCCAGGATTCTCGAGATTCCGGCGGCGGGGTGGCCTCGCGGAGCCGATCGGCCACGAACGTATCGGCCAGCAATTGGCTGATGTGGTAGGTGACCATCGGCAAGATATTGACCCCCAATTGTGTGGCCACTTCGAGACCGACCATCGAGGTCTTTTGACTGCCCGAGAACCCGACGGCGATACCATCGGGCCGATTGACACCCACCCATGGAGACGCCTTGAGACCCGCGTAAAGTGCTGTCAGATGCAGCACGAGAACCAGGACCACCATCACGGCCAGACTGGCCCAAATGGCGGTCAGACCTTCGCCGTCCAGTCGATTTCCGGTTTGAATCGCACTCAAGAAGACCATCGCCAACACACCGACTTGGGCCAGCACGCCCAGCGGGATTTTGTGCCGCGTGGCCCACATCGCCCAGCTGGGAATCAACCGCAGCAGCTGGGCCGCGATCACCGGCACCACGACCAGCAGGCTCAAGCTGGCCGCCATCGCCAACGGATCGAATTGGGGCATCATGCCGATCATCAGCAGCAGCCAAGCGGGAGTGACCGCGAAACAGATCAGATTCGTCACCACCGTCACCAGCAGCGACACCGCGTCATTCCCACCCGCGCGACGGGTCCACACCGAGGAAGAAGCCAATGTACTCGGTGCGGCGGCGGCGACCAGAATCCCGTTCCCCATCGCTTGGCGAAAACCGGGCCACAACAGGCACAAAAATTCGCACATGCCCCAAGCCATCAAAGGGGTCAAGCCAAAGGTAATCGCGATTGCCAGCAGGGGGGCTCGCGGGCGACGAATCGTGGGCCAAATCGCGCGGATACACAAAGGGAAAGCCATCAAGAACATGACCGACAGCACCACAGCTTGGCGGAGAGCCGGGACGGCGGTCAGCGGGCGAAGCGTTTCCGAAAACGCGATCCCGCAACCGAGAACCAGAATCAGGCACAGCAAGAACCAGCGGCGGATCAAAAAACTCTTCAACGGTACCTTTATCTCCCAATCAACACCAACTTGGCGCTCGACAAGAAATTCCTGAAACAGCGCGTCGTCACCTGCCGAGCCCCGCTGGTGGTCTCCTGAATCCCTTCTTTTCAATGCCCCGCTTAAAGAGGTGGAATTGCCATGTTCTTCAACGCGGCCCGTGGTTGCAGGCAAATGAGGTTGAGTTTCCGACCCGACCCGGTCGGGCCAGCGTCCCAACCTACGAAGATTGTGCGATCGTTCGGCAGCCGAGGCAACCGCACTTTCCCCAAATGGCACCACCCGGTAGAATACGGCGTTTTCTCAAGACGCTGAATCAGAACGAGAGCTGCGGATGCTTGATTACCGAACCGCGGGCGAATCGCATGGCAAGGCCATGCTGGCGATTGTGGATGGCTTTCCGGCTGGGGTTACGATCCAGGCCGAGGCCATCGATCGAGAACTGGCACGCCGTCAGGGGGGGTACGGCCGCGGCGGACGACAACGGATCGAAACTGATCGCGTCGATTTCCTCAGCGGACTCTGGCGAAGCGTGACCCTGGGCGGACCGATCGCCCTGCAGGTGGTCAACCGCGATCATAAAATCGATCGGATGGAGGACTTGGATCGCCCCCGACCCGGACATGGCGATCTGACCGGTGCCATCAAGTACCTGGGTTCGATCCGGGCCGTATTGGAACGAGCCAGTGCGCGGGAAACCGTGGTCCGCGTCGCCGCCGGCGCTCTGGCACGCCAGCTGCTCACCCCGCTGGGGATCCGTACGATCGGTTACGTTCTCGAATTGGGGGGGACGCCGATAACGCCCCGGCCAGGTACGCTGGAAGAACAACTCGAATGGCGCGACGAGAGTATCGTGTACTCCCTGGACCCGTCCCAGGACCAGGCGATCAAGGAGAAGATCGATCGCGCGCAAAAGCAGGGTGACACGTTGGGCGGGATCGTCGAGGTGCGTGTCGAGGGTCTGCCCTTCGGGCTCGGCAGCCACGCTCAGTGGAACCAGAAACTGGATGGCCGGATCGCCCAGGCCGTGATGTCGATCCAGGCGATCAAGGGAGTCGAGATCGGTTTGGGTTTCGAAGCCGCCCGGCGACCGGGTTCGCAGGTGCATGATCCGATCCATTATGATCCGGAGCAGCGAAGTCTCCCTCACCTGGGTTTCATCCGTCCCACGAACAATGCCGGCGGCTTGGAAGCCGGGATGACGAACGGGCAGCCGTTGGTCGTGCGGGCGGCGAAGAAGCCGATCAGCACCCTGGCCCGGCCGTTGGAGTCGGTCAACCTGAAGACCAAGCAGCCCGAGGCGGCGGCCTACGAACGCAGCGATGTGTGTGCCCTGGCTGCGGCCAGCGTGATTGTGGAAAACGTGGTGGCGTTCGAGGTCGCCCGCGCGCTGGTCGAAAAATTCGGGGGCGACAGCCTGGCAGAGATCCAGGCACGCTGGAACCTGTTTATCGAGATGGCTCAAAAACGTTAAAATCACCCGAAGAACAGGGATGTTCGCCATGCACGAAACCACCCGCCGGTTGATTTGCCGAGCGGTGTTTCTGATCGTCTGCCTGGTCCCGACGCTGGGTCTGTTCGCTTGGGTCGGTTTCACCCGTTCGTCGCCTTATCAGACGGCCCGCCGCCGAGCCTGGCAGCAGCAGTTGTCTCAGGAATGGGGGTTGGAAGTCACCCTGGAACGATTGCGCACGCCCACCCGAGGCGTCTATCTCCTGGACCGCGTGCGCCTGGCGGATCCCGAAACGGGCGAGCGATTGGTCGAAATCCGGCAGCTGGAACTCGGACGGTATCAGGACGAGTGGTTGCTTCGGGCGGCTCAGCCGGAACTGAAGGGCGAGCACATTCTGCGGTTATGGGAAGCCTTTCACGAACGGTTCCTGCGTGCCGAGCCGTCGCGGCTCCGGCGGGCTCAGTTGACTTGCGGGGAACTGACCATCAGCCGCACGGATGGCCAGGGCGCGACGACGCTGAGCGATGTCCGTTTCCGTCTGCTGCTGGCCGCCGAGGGTCCGCAGGTCACGTTCGAGTTTCGAGACGTGGCCTTGCAAATGGCCGAGCCGGCTCAGTTGCGGGTGACCCGCGACCGCCAGCGATCGCCCCCGGCCACGCGGTGGGAGCTGAACACCCATTCCACGGCTCTGCCCACATCCCTGCTGGCCGATTACCTGCCCTCACTGCACTGGCTGGGCACCGAAGCCACCTTTCAAGGCGCGGTGGAAACGGTGCACTCCCCGGGAGGGTGGCAAGGCGAGTTCTCCGGACGGTTGCGGGATATCGACTTGGAATCCCTGATCACCGAACGCTACGACCACAAGCTCAGCGGCCGCGCGGACGTCTTGTTTCGCCGCGCTCGTTTCGAGGACGGTACGTTGACCGATGCAGCGGGCGACGTCGTGGGCCATGGCGGCAGCGTCAGCCGGTCGCTGTTGGCCCAAGCCGATCGCACCCTGGGATTGGCCGCCGCGCCTCGCGTGCGGGCTTTGGAAGCCGATCCGCTCTTGCGTTACCGCGAGTTGAAATTCGCATTCGCTTTGAACCGGCAAGGGCTGCGGCTGGTCGGGCACTGCTCCGGACCCGACCAGGGCGTGGTGATGGCCGACGGCTATGGCCCCCTCTTGCAAGATCAATCCGAAATCGCCCAGGTCGTCGCCTTGGTCCAAACGCTTTCCTCGCCGCAGGGGGAGCAGGTACCGGCCACGAAGGAAGCCTACCAGTTGCTGCACATCCTGCCCCTGCCCAGTCGCCAACGCGACCGCCCCACCATCACCGCCCAAGGCCCCTTCTATTCCCCCTTGCGGATGCGCTAGATTCTCCGACGCCGCACCCCGCTGCCTTGCCCAATTCCCACCACTCGCTGACCGCGGCCGCATGCCACGTCTCAGTGTGAATGGTGGGAAAACGGGTCAAAGTCCCAGAATCCGTGATCCGGCTACCCCGCCCATCTGGAAAAATAAGAAAACACCCCTGGTGGTGTATTTTATTTTAACCTTTATAAGGTGTTTTGTTGACTTTTTGTCGCCTGACCCGACGGCTTGGGATATGCTTAGAGGAGATCGACGAACAGGGTTTTGCGAAAGGGTCGCGATGCGGAGTTGGCAAGCGGTCGAGGGTTCGGCTTTTCCCTTGGGTGCCACGTGGATTGCCGAGGAGGAGTCGTTTAATTTTGCGCTGTACTCGAAGCATGCGACGGCAGTGACGCTTTTGCTGTATGCTGCGGACGATCCGCGGAGTCCGGTAGTCGAGTACCATTTGCATCATTTGCGGAACAAGTCGGGGCGGATTTGGCACTGTCGCATCCCGAAGCAGCAGACTCGCGAGGCGTGCTATTACGCCTATCGGGTGGACGGTCCCAAATCTTCCGGTCCGTACGACTTGCACGCCTTCGATTCGGAGAAGATCCTGCTGGACCCGTACGCCACCAGCGTCTATTTTCCGCCCGCATTTGACCGGCAAGCGGCGATGCGTTCGGGTCCCAACGACGGTCAAGCGCCGCTGGGCGTGTTACAGGCGGACAAACCACCCTTCTGTTGGCACGACGAGCCGGCTCCGCACGTGTTCCATGAGCACGACTTGGTGATTTATGAAATGCATGTGAAGGGCTTCACGCAGCACGCCAGCAGCGGGGTGAGTCCGGCCCATCGGGGGAGGTTTCTGGGGGTGATTGAACGGATTCCGTACCTCCAGGCGTTGGGGGTGACGGCGGTCGAGCTTTTGCCGGTACATCAATTTGACCCACAGGAGGGCAATTATTGGGGCTACATGACATTGAACTTCTTTGCCCCGCACAACGAATATGCAGTGGATCCGAGCAACGCCTTGGACGAGTTTCGCGAGATGGTGCGGGCTCTGCATGCGGCGGGGATCGAGGTGATCTTGGACGTGGTTTTCAATCACACGGCCGAGGGCGATCACCGTGGGCCCTGTTACAGCTTCAAGGGGATTGACAACAGCACCTATTACATGACTTCGGGGGAAGCGTTACGGCCGTACCGCAATTTTTCGGGCACGGGGAACACGTTGCATTGTGCCAACCGTTACGTGGGACGGATGATTTTGGACAGTCTGCGGCATTGGGTTCAGCAGTGCCATGTGGACGGTTTTCGGTTTGATCTGGCCTCGGTATTTGCTCGTCGTTCCGATGGCACCGTCTCGTGGGGGGATTCGCCGGTGATTTCGGCCATTCGCGCCGATCCGGTTTTGGG
>SLMF01000698.1 GCA_007133715.1 Planctomycetaceae bacterium | reverse complement strand
CCGTATCGTGTGTGGGATGGGGCTACCCAGTTGGACACGGTGCGTGTCAACCAGCAGCTAGCACCCGCCGAGTTCTCCGAGCTGGGAGTTGATTGGCAGGTACTGGGGGTGTACGAGATCACGAGCGAGCAGTTGGTGGTTCGTTTATCGGACGACGCCGACGGTTATGTGGTTGCGGACGCGATTCGGATTGTGCCGACGGAGCTCACGGATCCGCCGCCGCCCCCGCCGCCGCCGCCCGTGGGAGTGCAGTTGATCGACGATGGCGAGACCGGTTTTGCGATCGAGAGTGGCGACTGGGGTTTCGGCATTGTGGGGTATCAGGACGACAACCGGTTTGCGATCGGGGGTGGTGGCAGTCAGGTCGCCAGTTGGAGCTTTATCGTGGAACCGGGCGTCTACCAAGTGGCGGCCACTTGGCCGGCAGCTGCGAATCGGGCCACGAATTCGCCGTATCGTGTGTGGGATGGGGCTACCCAGTTGGACACGGTGCGTGTCAACCAGCAGCTGGCACCCGCCGAGTTCTCCGACGAGGGAGTCGGTTGGCAGGTATTGGGGGTGTACGAGATCACGAGCGACCAGCTGGTGGTGCGTTTGTCGGACGACGCCGACGGGTATGTCATGGCCGATGCGATTCGGATTGTGCCGGTGACCGTTGCCTTCCAGGCGGAATATGCCGGTACGGCGGACACGGGTTTTTGGGATCCCGAACTGGGAGCGTTGCGGCGAACGGCGTTCGAGTATGCCATGGCGATCTGGTCCAGCCGGATTGGCGCTCGCTTCATGGACGAGACGATCACGGTCCAGGCCAGCATGGTTCCCTTAGGAGCGGAGGGTCCGTTAGCCACCGGCGGCTCACAGTGGATCTGGCAGAACGTCGGCGGTGCTGCCCTTCCTGACACGTGGTATGGGGATGCCTTGGCCAACCATCTGCACGGTGCCGACCTGGAACCGGCCGGTGCGGAGATCCTGGTGACGTTCAATTCGGATTACGCGAACTGGTACTATGGAACGGACGGGGAGCCTGGCGAGGGAGTCGATTTTGTCACCGTGGCTCTGCACGAGATCGCTCATGGCCTGAATTTGCTGGACTTGCTCCATCCGGAAGGCAATTGGTTGGTTGGGGAGAAACCGGGCATCTACGATCGGTTCTTGCAGACCGGCGGAGGTGTGGACCTGACGGCGATGGACGACACCGAGCGTGCGGCGGCGATCGTCAGTGGCGACTTGGTTTGGAGTGGCGAACGGGGGATCGCGGGCAACGGCGGTCTGCCGCCGGTGATTTATTCCCCGAATCCGTACGAACCGGGCTCGAGCCTCTCGCATGTGGATCCGGCCGTACACGGCGATTCTTTGATGAGTCCGTTTTACTCGACGGCGATTCACACTCTTGGTGAGCTGGAACTGGGAATGCTGGCCGACATGGGTTGGAACATCCTGGGCTTGTCCGGTACCGGCGGTTTGCCAGCGGTGATGCAGTTTCCGACGTTTCAGGAGCGAGTGTTCTCCTTAGCTGGGCTGCGGATAAGGGAGTCGGACCCGGCGGCAGTGGCAGTGGCGGTTCCGGCCGAGATCGGCTTGGAACTCGAGTGGCTTTCGCATGCGGGGCAGCAGCCTGAACCGGGTTGGCTGATTGGTAGCGACGCCGACAGCCCGCGTCAGGACGCGACCCGTGTTGTCGCGGAGGTTGAGGCGAAAGAGGCTCAACGGACCCGCGAGCGTTTGTTTGCGGAGGCCGTGGAGAGTGTGGAAATGCCGGAGCTGGATGTTCTTCTGGATGCGCTTTGCCTGGACATCGCGCGCCAGCTGGAACCGGCCTGAGGGAACGCGGCTGAGGAGGCCGCACGAGGAGTCAAAACCGCCTTGGTCGGACATCCCGCCGATCATGGCAAGGTCGGACTGTCAATGCGGCATGCGAGCATGCCTTGACAGTCCCCGGATCGCGGCTGGTTTTCTCAGCATTTTTCTTTTTCTTGTCTTTCTGTAAGAAGTGCGTACGATGATCCGTGAGCCTTCGACAGCTGGCCGCGCCTCGGGTTCCCGAAGAAGGGCAAGATCGCGCCTGCGGGCATCTCGGGAAGGCAGGGGCCCTCGGCCGCGTCGCTTGCGGTTGGAGCGGTTGGAGGAACGCTGGTTGCTGACGGGGTTCGCGTCCGCTGCCGTCGACAGCCAGGCCCTCGTCGCTTCGAGCCTCGACGGTTCGTCTGCCTGGCTCCCGATGCGACCGTGGGGGGCCTTGATCTATGGTCATGCGGTCAGCGGGGCGGTCGAGGTGACGGGCGAAGGCGTCACGTACCGTCATCATCTGGAGGGCGGTCAAACGATCACCGCGTCCCTGACTACGGACGCGGGGTTGCAGTCGCGGTTGGCAGTTCACGACCCCGCGGGCGAATTGCTGGAAAATGCTGTGGCGGAGGCCGCCGGCAGTCCGGTGCTGCTCCAGACGTTGCCCCTGGTCACGGCCGGGGAGTACACCGTGACCGTCTCGGCCGCTGCGGACACGAGTGGCGCTTATGCCTTGGAGTTGTTTCTCAATGCGGCGGTGAAAGTAGCATCGTATGGGGGGCTTGGCAATGACGACATGACCACCGTCCAGTCGTTGGATGGCGCCTTCCTCGCACTGACGGATTCTGCCCAACGCGCGGCGGTGATCGGGGGGAGCGGGGGTGCTCATTCGCCGGCCGGCCTTGCCCCAAAGGATGGCTGGGGAGTCGGCGAGACCGCCAGCACGGACTACTATCGGTTCGATTTGGCGGCCGGAGAATCGGCCAGCTTGGTCTTGGCGTCCGCCGCCGACCAGCAACTGACGTTAGAGCTTGAAGACGCTGCGGGAACGACGCGGGCGGCGGGGACCACGGCGGGCAACGCAGAGCAGATGATCAACAACTATCGCTCCCAGACAGGAGGCTCGTACTATGCGGCAGTAACCGGGACAGGTGAATACCGATTGGTGGTGACGCGGAATGCGGATTTCGACCGGGAACCGAACAATCATGCGGGTCAGGCCCAGGATCTTTCGGGGGTCGACACGGTGCTGGGGCATCTCACCGGGCCGACACCTGGCGCGATTCTGGGCGAGACGGGCGCGGCGACTCTGCCGCGGGAGGCAGCCTGGTCCGCAGCGGAACCGTCTGGCCAGTACGTACCGGGCCGACTGATCGTGGGCTTCACGGACCATGTGGCGGCCCAGGCCTTACAGCGGGAGGTGCCGCGCGCGTGGGGAGCTCAGGTACGCCAGCATGTGTCAGGCCTGGGAATATCCGTGGTGGAGTTGGAGGATCCGCGGGCGGATGTCGGGGCAGCCGTAGCGGCCTGGAACGCGCTGCCGGTCGTCCGCTATGCCGAACCCGATTACCTGGTGCGAACCCTGCAGACTTTTCCTGACGATCCCGGGTTCGGGCAATTGTGGGGGCTGCACAACACGGGTCAGTCGGGTGGCACGCCCGATGCCGACATCGACGCGCCCGAGGCTTGGGAATACTTCACAGGCAGCAGCGACGTGGTGATCGGCGTGCTCGATACGGGCGTGGACTACACTCACCCGGATCTGTACTTGAACACCTGGATCAACCAGGCGGAGATACCGGCCGCTTTGCGAGCCCAGTTGGTCGATGTGACGGGGGACGGGCTGATCACGTTCCGCGATCTGAACGATCCGGCCAACGCGGCCTGGGTCAGCGACCGGAATGGCAACGGCTACATCGACGGTTACGACCTGCTGAACGATCCGGCTTGGGCGGATGGGCAAGACACGGCGGGCAACGGGTATGTGGACGACCTGCTGGGTTGGAACTTTGTCAGCAATTCCAACAATCCGATGGATGATCACAACCACGGCACGCATATTGCCGGGACCATCGCGGCGGTAGGCAACAATGGTCGAGGTGTGGTGGGAGTCAACTGGTCGGCCCAGCTCATGGCTTTGAAGTTTCTGAATTCTGCCGGTAGTGGCGCGACGTCGCATGCTGTGTCGGCGATTCAGTACGCGACGGCGATGGCCAGCGAATACGGTGTGAACCTGCCGGTGACGAACAACAGTTGGGGAGCGTACAGCGATTCCCAGGCTTTGAGAGATGCCCTTGCGGCGGGGATTGCCGCCGAGGTATTGTGTGTAGCGGCGGCGGGTAATGACAACAACAACAACGATGTGAACCCGGCATATCCGGCCAGTTATCCCTTGGACGGGATCCTTTCGGTGGCGGCCACCAACCGCCATGACCAGCGGGCATCGTTTTCGAATTACGGTGCGAGCACGGTCCATTTGGGCGCCCCGGGGGTGGGTATTTTGAGTACGGTGCCGGGTGGCCGCTATGGGACGTCCAACGGCACGTCGATGGCCGCGCCGCATGTGGCCGGTGTGGTGGGACTGTTGAAAGGCTATTACCCGGCCGCCACCGCCCAGATGCTGAAACAGGCCGTCTTGGACGGTGTCGAGCCCATCGCTGCGATGCAAAACCGGACGATCACCGGGGGCCGATTGAATGCGGCGCACGCCTTCCAGGCCTTGGACGACTCCCGCGACTATTACCAGTTTCCGGTGGAAGCCGGCCAGCGGTGGCTCATCACCACTGCGACGCCGTTCGCCGGTACGGGCCAGTTGGAAAGCCGCTTGGACCCGGCTCTCGAATTGTACGATCCCAACGGCGTTTTGGTCGCGGCGGATCAAGAGGGTGCGGCGGATGGTCGCAATGCCCGCCTGGAATATGTGGCCGCCGAAACGGGCGTCTACGTGCTCCGCGTGGTCGCTCAAGAAGGCAGCGGCGACTACCTGCTGACGCTGGAGTTGGAATCGCCGGTGGCCGCGGGTGGCCTGGTCGGCGTGGACTTCGCCTACCGCGGTAGCGCGGTTCCCGTCAACTGGACCTTGTGGTCGGATATGCTGATCCCCACGGTCCTAACGGACCTGATCGACGAACAGGGGGCGCCGACAGCTATCGATTTGACGATCGAGCGGCTCGGCTCGTCCGACGTGAACGCCGCTTCCTTCCTGCCCGACCCCGCAACCCTGCCGATCCATTCTCAGTCCCTTTCCGGCTTGGACGGGACTGTCTTCTACACGCGGGAGAAACCGCTCCAGCTGACCTGGAGCGACTTGACGCCCGGCGGGGTGTACGAGGTGTACGTGTTCGCGGGCGAACGGTGGCCGGGGACCCAGCAAATCACAATTACCGGAGCCGGCCAGGCGGTCGTGTTCACCCAGCAGTATGAAGCCGACCAGCTGTTTGTCAATGCGGAAGTCGGGGCCGACGATCGGCAGCTGAGCAGCTATGCCGTGCTGGTCGCGGCCAGCGAGACGGGGCAGATTGTGATCGATGCCGAGCCGATCAGTTCCTACAGCGGTCTGGCGGGAGCAGCGATCCGGCCGCTGGAGGACGCGCCGCCGGAGCCCGGCGAAATCCACGGGTTCAAGTGGCACGACCTGAATGGCGATGGGGTTTGGGATGAGGGTGAACCCCCACTGGCCGGCTGGGAAATCTATTTGGATCTGCACAACACGGGACAACGGGACCCGGGCGATCCGACGACGGTCACGGCCCCGGATGGCAGTTATGCGTTTACGGACTTGGCGCCCGGCACGTATACGGTGGCCGAGGTGCTGCAGGACGGCTGGGAGCAGACGTATCCGGGGCCGAACGGCGTGGCGGCCGGCTCGTGGCGCTCGGCGGAAGCGGAGTCGGCCAAAGTAGGCGGCGGAAGGGAGCTGGTGGCCGTGTACTTGGAGGAAGGGCCTACCGGCATCCGGCCGGTGGCAACTGCCACGCATACGGTGCCGGCAGCCAGCGACGTGCAGCCGATCGAGACTTCGTCGGGCGGCGTGGACGTCCTGCACATCCTGGTCGATTTTTCCGACCTGCCCGGCCCGCCACTAACCGTGCCCGAAGCGGAAGACAGCTTCTACGCGGCGGGCGAATTCCTGCGGGATGCCTCTTGGGGCGAGTTCTGGTTCGAGGAGGTCGTGGTCACACCGACGTATCGCATGCCGCAGACCGCGGCCTGGTATGCAGCTCAAGGCGTCATCGAGGGGGCGCTCCAAATGGCGAACCATGCGATCGCTGCGGCGGGTGCGGACGGTTTTTCGATCCAGGATTTCTGGAGCTACTGCGTGACCTTCGCTTGGATCAGCGGTTTCGGCTGGGCCGGCTTGGGTTATGTCGGCCAGCCGGGGATCTGGCTGAATGGCTACGGAGATCGGCCCGAGGTGGCCGCCCATGAATTCGGCCACAATCTGGGGGCTCGGCACTCGGGATTCTGGTCCGTCTCGGACGGGGATCCGCTCAGTCCGGACGGGCAGTTCATCGAATATGGGGACGCGTTCGATATCATGGGCAACGCGTACCAGTTTTTCCCCGACAACCACTTCAACGCTTATTGGAAGACGGCCTTCGGTTGGATGGATGCGGCCAGCAACGTGCTACACGCCCCGCCCGACGGCATCTATCGAATCGCTGCCCAAGACTTCGGCGCGGGGACCTATGTTGCCGACCGGACCTATGCCATCCGGCTCCCCACCGCCGGTGCGCCGGATTACTGGCTCGAATATCGCCAGGCGTTGCACGACGAAGTCGGTGACTCGGGTCTGCAGATTCGCTGGAGTCCTTGGAGTGCGATTGGTTCCCACACGGCCCTGTTGGACATGAGCGGCGGGGCAGGTGCTCTCGCCGCTCCCTTGGCGGTCGGTGAGACCTTTGTCGACGAGGTTTCGGAAATTACGATTACGGTTCTGGAAGCGGGCGTCGGCAGCGATGGCAATGGGTGGGTCGACGTGCAAATCGGAGCCGGTGACTTGCCCCCCGGCACGCATACGATCACGGTAGCAGCCGGCCAGCTTGTCGAAGATGTGAATTTCGGCAACCGGGCACTTTTCGAGACACTCACGACCGTCGAACTGATCGAACGCGACGGCGCGGTCGACCTGGTCGTTCAGGACGTCGCGCCCGTGGGCAAGGGAGATGGGTTGGAAATCAGCCGGAGCGGCGAGCATGTCCGGATTCACGATCCGGGCTTTCCACTTACCGCGGGAGAGGGCGTCACGCAAGTGGATCCGCATACCGTGCAAGTGCTGCTGGCTGTGATCAGCGGCCAAATCGTCGTCGATACGGGAAAGGGCGACGATCTGCTGACGGTCGATT
>SLMF01000643.1 GCA_007133715.1 Planctomycetaceae bacterium | reverse complement strand
TCCTCCGCGGCCCCAAGGGGCGCCCCGGTGGCCTGCGCGGACCGCTTCGAACCTCCAGGACCGCACACCGCCGCCATCCCCACCGCACGCGGACCGCGGCCGGCCATCCACGGCCGCAAAAGAACCCGAAATCTTGCACGCTTGCCGAAAGCTCTCACAAAACCGCGGATCTGGAGCGGGATCTCCGAGACCGTGGCGGCTCTGGTAATGACCATAAGGTGGGGTGTGGGGGTCAGTCGCGTGCGTCCGGCGGGAGTCCCATCTGGACAGCCCATTCGCGCCACTGCTGCTTCAGTTCGTCCAGCAGGTCCGGATGCTGGGCGGCCAGGTCGCGGGTTTCCGTCCGATCGTGCTCCAGATCATACAGTCGCCAGACATTTCCACGCCGTAATTGGTTGGCCTTCCAGGGCCCCCGGAGCACCGATTTGTGGCCCTCGTGCTCGAAGAACAGGCTGGCGTGCCCCGCACGCTGCTGGCCGCGGAACACGGGCAGCAGGCTGATCCCGTCTGGGCGGCGGAGGGGTCGATCGGCGAAACGGTCCGGGTACGCGAGACGGGCCGCATCCAGTACGGTGGGCAGGAGATCGATCACGTGCCCCCGCTGGCGAGTGAAGCTGCCGGGGGGCGTCTGTAACCCGGCGGGCCAATGGACGATCAACGGTGACAGCAAACCGCCTTGATACGATTCGGCTTTCCAGTAGCGAAAAGGCGTGTTCACCGCGCTGGCCCAACGCGGTCCCAGATAGGGCCAGGTGGTTTCGGAACCCGGCTGGTCGTAATACGGCTGGTACACAATCGGCCGGCCGTCGCGAGTCTGCGAGGGCCGATCGTAGCCGGGCTGCAGATAGCGTTCCGGCGAGGCCCCGTTGTCGTTCAGGAACAAGAGCAGCGTGTTCTCCAGGCGTTGGGTGGCGCGCAGCGCAGCGACAATCTGGCCCACACCCTGATCGATCCGGTCGACCATCGCCGCGTGGACTTCCATCAGGCGTGCCAAATGCTGCTGCTGGTCCGGCGGCAGGGCATCCCACGGCTCGCCCGGGCCCTGGATCGGCGGCAGGGGCGTGCTGTCGGCATCGAACAGCCCCATCTCCCGTTGGCGAGCGTAACGTGCGGCTCGAATCGCATCCCAGCCCCGGTCGTACACGCCTCGATAGCGGGCGATGTCCTCGGGCCGCGCGTGCAGCGGCCAGTGCGGAGCATGGTAAGCCACATACAGGAAGAAAGGGGCCTCGCACTCCGCCAGCTCGTGAATGAAAGCGGCGGCCCGGGCCGACGTGGCATCGGTCGCGTAGTAGTCCTCAGACACCTCTGGAACCGCTTGGTCCCCCTCCATCAAAGTCCAAGGGTCGAAGAAATGGATCACGCCGAACAGGGTCCCGTAGAAACGGTCAAAACCGCGCGCGGTGGGATACGTGCGGGGATCGCCCCACTCCCGTTCCGGCTGGAATTGATGGTCGATCCAGGCCTGATGCCGCTCCGGCAGGGTCCGCAGGCCCGTCAAATGCCACTTGCCGACCATCGCCGTCTGGTAACCCGCCTGACCAAGCACTTCGGCAAGCGTGATCCCGTCACGGCTGAGGTCCAAGCCGTTGCGGTGCATTCCGACCAGATGCTGATACTGGCCGGTCAGCAGCGAGGCCCGCGTGGGGCAGCAGCGGCCCGCGGTGTAGAACTCGGTGAATCGCAGCCCTTGCTCGGCCAGCTGATCCAGGTGGGGCGTGCGGATTTCGCCGCCGTAGCAGCCCAGGTCGGAGAAGCCCATATCGTCGGTCATGATCACGACGACATGAGGCCGCTGGTCCGCGACCCCGCTTTCGGCAGCCCGCGAGACCGCCGTGGCAGCCAGCGACCCCAGCAGAATCCCGGAAATAAACGCTCGGGAACTCAGCATTTCAGATCAACCTTTTTCAATCTTCACCACGAGCCCAGGCCTGCAACGCCTCGTCGCCCAGCACGCCCCAATAGACACGGATGTCTCGCAACTGGCCGGGAAAAGCGTGGGGCGTGTCGTAATCGGCGATCGGCGAGGAAGGATCGTGACCCACGTGGAAGGCCACATTCGGCTGGCTGGTGATCATCGCCCCGCGGCCGCTGGCCACTCGCTGACCATCCACATACAAATGCATCCGGGCTTCCGCGTCGAAGACGGCTGCCACATGCACGGGTTGCCCCGTTGGCAGCGCCCGGTCCGCCACCACCTCGCTCAGCCCGCCCCCGCTGCGGATCGCAAACCGCGGTACCCCGTCGGCCAGGTACAGCACATACCCGTGGGCTGCGCCGCCCTGGGCGATCAGCACCCCGTCGCCGCGGGGAACCACTTGCGCACCCAAGGTGAGTGTCTTGAACGAGGGATCCAAGTCGCCTCGCGACTGACGTTCGTTCGCGGCATAACCCACCACCTGCTCCAGTTCGACTTCGTGCAGCCGCGACAGCCAGCGGCGCTGGGCGATGCGATCCGGCGAGGCATAAGGCTCCTCGTCCTGATAGTACTCCTGCAGCCGGTACAATTCGGACTTCATCTCCGCGCGCACCTCTGCGTAGGCGGGATCGTCGTAGACACTGTTCAACTCGTGCGGGTCCGCTTCCAAATCGTAGAGCTCCCATTCCTCCAACTGGTAGAAATGCACGATCTTGTAACGTGCTGTGCGAGCCCCGTAGTGGCGGTTGACCATGTGCACGGCAGGGAATTCATAATAGTGGTAGTACACGCTCTGCCGCCAGGCGTCCGGCGTCTCGCCACGCAGCAGCGGGACCAGCGATCGGCCCTGCATGTCCTCCGGCACCACCACGCCGGCCATGTCCAGCATTGTGGGCGCCCAGTCCAGATTGCTGACCATGTCCGTATTTTGGGCGCCGTCGGTCAGGCCGGGCCAGTGGACGATCATCGGCGTCCGCAACGACGGTTCGTAAATGAATCGCTTGTCGTACCAGCCGTGATCGCCCAGATAGAAGCCCTGGTCCGAGGCGTAGATCACGATCGTCTTATCGGCCAGACCACGTTCCTCCAAATAGGCTCTCAGGCGGCCCAGATTGTCGTCGACCGAGGCGATCGTCCGCAGGTAGTCCTTGATATAACGCTGGTACTTCCAGCGGAGCAATTCCTTGCCTTCCAGGTTCGCTTCGCGAAAAGCCTGGTTCTCCGGCCCGTAGGCGGCATCCCAAGCCGCCCGCTGCTCGTCGTTCATCCGGTGGTAGTCGTTGTTCCGCCACCGCTGATGCTCGACCGGCGGGCTATTCTCATCGGGGGGGACCTTCAGATCGTAGCCCAGATACATGTGCCGACCGATCTCCATCTCCTGCTCGCGGGCCGCCGTTCCCCGCCCTTCGTAGTCGTCGAATAACGTCGGCGGCTCGGGGAGCTCCACGTCCTGATACAACGTCAGATGGTCCGGCCCGGGCATCCATTCGCGGTGCGGCGCCTTGTGATGGTACATCAACAGGAACGGCTTGTCCGGATCCCGACCTTCCTCCAGCCACTCCAGGCACTTGTCCGTAATGATGTCCGTCACGTAACCCGTCACCCGGTGCCGGCCCTCAGGCGTGAGAAAGTCCGGATTGTAATAGCTGCCTTGCCCCGGCAGGATGTCCCAGTGATCAAAACCCGTGGGATCGCTCTGTAAATGCCACTTGCCAATCATCGCCGTCGCATAACCGGCTTCCTGAAGCAGTTGCGGAAAGGTCGGTTGCGAACCGTCGAAACGGTCCCGGTTGGTCAGTTGGCCGTTGCGATGCGAATGCTTGCCGGTCAGCAGGGT
The DNA here is from genome assembly GCA_007133715.1 of Planctomycetaceae bacterium. Classification (GTDB taxonomy): domain Bacteria; phylum Planctomycetota; class Planctomycetia; order Pirellulales; family Pirellulaceae; genus SLMF01. The sequence continues at coordinate 3,389 of SLMF01000643.1, read as the reverse complement.
TGCGCGGCTGGGGGCGCAGATCGAATTGCCCACGAACACCTCGCGAAACAGCATGCCCTGGGCCGCCAAGCGGTCCAGGTGCGGTGTCTGGTTGATCACCGACCCGTAGGCGCTCAGCGCATGCTGGGCATGATCGTCGGTGAACACAAAGATGATATTCGGCCGCTCGTCCGCAGGGGCCAGTCCCGCCGCAGCCAGCACCAGGACGGCCAGCAGCCCGCCCTGACAGACGATGGCCGTTCCTTGCCGCACAGCTTGGCACAAGCCCCGCATGCTGCGGGCCACGTTGCCTGAAACACATTGGATCATCACGGGTTCCTCGTTGTCTGAAGCGGAAGCAGGTCAGCCGGGTCCTCGGTGGGAACACAGGTTGGGCAGCTGTCGGACCTTCTGCGACACCCCGGCCCGTTCCCCGGCGTCGTTTCCCTATGGTTCTGACAGGGAACCCCGCGGCTGTCAAGCCGAGCCGTGCTGTTCGCCGCTCATCTGTTCGGAAATCTTTCGGCGGAGGACCTTGTAGTCGGTCTTGCCCGTTCCCAGCACGGGAATTTGCGGGATCTTCTGGACTTGGTCCAACCGCATCACGCCCCGCAGGCCCGCTTCGGTCAGCACGGCATTGGCGGTTCTCAAGGACAGGTCGTCGCGGGTGGTGAACAACACGATGCGATGCCCCTTGGGCGTCTCCGCACCCTCGACGGCCACCTGGGGCCCTTCCTCGGTGGGCGGGTAGCGGACGGCCAGCGGTTCCTCCAAGGCGGGCAGCGAGACCATCTCGCCGCCAATCTTCAGGAAACGCTTCAGCCGCCCACGGAAAAAAATGAAATCGTCCGCGTCCATCGACACCAAATCACCCGTGTTATACCACCGCTGGCCCTCCACCTCGACAAACGGATCGGGCCCGTCGTAGTTCAGATAGCCGGCAAATACGGTCGGCCCGGCGACCAACAGCAACCCGGTCTGACCCAGCTCGCGAGGCGTGTGCGTCTCGGGATCCACGACCCGCGTCTGCACGCCGGGCAACGGCGGCCCCACACTGCCCGGACGAGCTTGACCCGGCGGGCAGACCGAGACCACGGGCGAACACTCGGTGATCCCGTAACCTTCGAGAATCTCCGCCTGCGGAGCAAGCCGGGCACACGTTTCACGCACCTGCTGGGGACACTTCTCCGCTCCCGTGACAATCATCCGCAGACTGCGGAAATCGTCCGAGGTCGCCTGCGACAGCATGTAGCTCAAAAACGTGGGTGTGGTGAACAACAGCGTGGCGCGGTATTGGGCCAGCGTGGCGACCAACCCGCGGGCGTCGGTCGGATCGGCATGATGCACCACACGGATGCCGGTCAGGATCGGCGCGATCAGATTGACGGCGACACCAAAACTGTGAAAGGGGGGCAGAAAGCCCAGCATCACGTCGTCGCGACGAAAACGTAGGACCGGGAACCCCCCGCGGATATCGGCCATCAGGTTGGCATGGGAAAGAGGAACCGCTTTGGGAGCCGCTTCGGAGCCGGACGTGAATAGCACCACCGCCGCCTGATCGGGCTTGGCGGGCGGCAAACGCCGCAGCAGGCGTTGAGGAAACAGGACGGTTGTCAGCAGAGTGCGGATCGCTTCCATCCGCCCCACGCCGGCGCGTAAGGGTTCGAGCAGCACGTATTGGGCATCCTCGATCTGAATGCCCAAGCGATCGATGAACCGCTGCGAAGTGACAACGTGCCGGACTTGCATCGTCCGCACGGCATGGGCCAGGTGGGCGGGACCGGTGGTCCAATTCAACAGCACGGGCAGTTTGCCAGCCAGGTGCAGGGCGAAAAAGACCACATCCGCGGCCACCGAAGCGGGCAGCATCACGCCCACCGCGTCGCCCTCCAGCCGGGAAAAACGCCGGCTCAACAGGCGCGCTCCGACCAGCAACCGGCGGTACGTCAAGACACCGGACAGCCGATCGGCCACCGCCACGTCCGCCGCACTGGCTTGGGCGCGTCGCAGGAAAGCTTCCGCCAGCGTCTCGGCCAGCGGCGCAGGAGCCTCGCCCTCCGCCGGCCTCCGCCACCAGCGGGCCGGTACCGCAGAAGCGTGCCCTTCGTCACCCGTCAGCAGTCCCTCCGCCAAAGCACCCAGCTCGCCCATTGTGTTGGCGACACGGTCACTCCGGAATCCAAATCGCTGCTCGATCTCCAACGCCAAATCCATCCGCTCGAGACTGTCCAGCCCGATTTGCTCGAGAGCCGTCGTCGAATCGGTCTCTTCCGCACTCAACGGCCGTCCCAAGTGCTCCTCGATCATCTCTTGCACCGCAGCACGCGTGGCAGGCCGAATCTGCCCGTAATCGATCTCCTCACCAACTCGCGAGTCGGGAAAGGCAAACCCGCGACGCCCCCCCAGAAAATGCGACGGCACATGACTCGGCGACTCCGCACCCTCCCGGTTGTACCACTCCTCCAGAAACGGATTCAGCAGCTCTCGCTCCGGTGGCGGTAACTGCCCCCGCGAGACCACCTCCACCGTCATCGTCACCGGTCGCCGCGGCATCAGCAGGATCAGATTGGCCAACACATCCGCGACGCCCCGCAGGGCGACACGCAGCAGTTTCGGCTGGTGCCCCGTGCGCGCCCAGCTGAACCGGCTGCCCCACAATCCACGGGTGCGAACCAAGACCACATTGGCTTCCGGACACGCACGCAGTAGCTCGGCGGGAGCACGCGTGGCACCGATCGATTCCTGGCCCTGCTGCTGCAAGCGGCCGGCCGGATACACCAGGATGCTCTCGCCGCGACGCAACGCCGATGTGATCCGCTCGATCATCGCCAACGCCGCCTGCTGCGCACTGCGGCTGTGCGCCCGCAACTCGGGAACTTCGACCGCACCCATGGCCCGCATCACGGGATACAACGCCGCCAGCCGATAGGTGCCCGTGTAGACCAGCGGCCGGAGCGGGGCGTGCAGTCGCAGGTGGCTAAGCACCAACGGGGGGTCGATATAGGCCGGATGGTTGGGCATCACAATCGTCGGACCACGCAGCTCCGCCAACGCCTCCGCACCCTCCACGCGGACGCGATAACGGAGACTCAGAACCCAACGGACCACGAACCAGAACACGCGTTGCACACACCGTTGGAACACGCGGCCCCCCCCTTTCGTCCCGAAAGTCAGGCCGGCATCCGCAGCTGGATGTGGTGCAGCCGGCGGTACAGTTTGCAGCGGCGGATCAGCTCCGCATGCGTCCCTAAATCCACGATCCGACCCGCCTCCAACACCAGGATCCGGTCCGCCAGTTCCAACGTGGACAACCGGTGCGTGATCATGATCGCCGTGCGATCCCGCACAAAATCCTGTAAAGCCCGGTGGATCAATTGCTCGCTCTCCAAATCGATCTGGCTGGTCGCCTC
>SLMF01000223.1 GCA_007133715.1 Planctomycetaceae bacterium | reverse complement strand
TGCGGCCTGGCACCCGGCCGCCTGCCCTGCGGGTTGCAATTGATCACCGCCGCCGGTCACGATGCCATCCTGTTAGACACTGCCGAATGGTGCGAAACCGTGCTCGAATTCTCCTTTCTTTCCGACGTCGAAGGCTCACGCTGACACCCACGGGCCGGAGAGCCTGAAGCTTTTCCCGTTTGCCGAGAACTCGCCAAACCACGCCTTCAAAAAAAATGACCCGCTTCAAGGGGTAAGTCTTTCGCACGCATCTCGTAGGTTGGGAATCTCCCGTGATAAGATGTCAGTTCCTGCCCGAAACGGTTCCCCGGGAAAGCCGCAACCAACCGAATTCCTCTAGGAGTCTCGCAATGGGTCCGATTTTTGTAACGCCTCGACGGATGAAACTTGCCGGGTGGCCGCGCCGCAGTCAGAGGGTGCCCCAACCAGCACCCCACCGGATCACCGGCGGAACGTGTCCCAGGCCCGGCCGCACGACGCGGTGCCTGGCGCTTCTCCTGCTGGTCGGTCTGCTCGGCGGTTCGGCAGCCGCGGACGAACCCAGCCTGCATTTCCATTTCGAAACGGGTGACCTTCAGGGTTGGCAGGTGACCGAGGGCGAATTCAGCCAGCTGTTGGGTGACCGTGAATTCGAGTTCCATCATGACGGGGCACCTTACACCAACGAAGGCAACTACTACCTCACGACGCTGGAGCGATCCGATAGCGACCGGCCCGACGACTCGCAGACGGGTGTCGTGGAATCCCCCGTGTTTCTCTTGACCGGCCCCCAGGCGTCCCTATTGGTCGGCGGGGGCTCGCATGCGACCACGTACGTGGCCTTGTGCACCGAGGACGGTCAGGAGGTGCTGCAGGCCCGGGGGCAAAACAGCCAGACCATGTACCGCGTCGAATGGGACACCCGCCCTTGGATCGGCCAGCGGATGTTCCTGCGCCTGGTCGATCAGCACACGGGGGGCTGGGGGCATATCACCTTCGATGACTTCCGCGCCGAAGGTCGGATCGATCCGGAAGCCACGCAGCGGCGAACGGCCCAACGCGTCCAAGCCCGACTGGCAGTCCAGCATGAACCGCTCCGCCGAGCAATCGAACATCTTCTCGATCGCTTCCCCCGCGAGTACTCGCAAGGCGCCGACTACCTGCAGCAACTGGACCGACTGGAAGCTCGTTTGGCGGCTTCGCCCGGCCAGCAGATGGAATCGCTGCAAGCCGAGTTCGAATCGTTGCGCGATCAGGCGCTGGTCGCCAACCCGTTGGTCAGCGGCCAGCCGATTCTGTTCGTGGTCCGGCAGCAGTATACCTACGACCATCACAACACGCACAATTTTTCGCCGGACGCCGAGCACGAATTCAACCAGGGTCATTTCCGCCCGGGGTCCGCTCTGAAGGTCCTCGAGCTGGCCGCGGGAGGCGAGGTCCGCACGCTGCTCGAAACGTCCGACGGGGTCATCCGCGACCCCCGCGTGCATTGGGACGGCCAGCGGATCGTGTTCGCCATGCGCCAGGACCGCGACGACAGCTTTCACATCTACGAAATCCAGCACGACGGCAGCGGGTTGCGACAACTGACCTATCTGCCCGACGCCGACGATTTCCACCCCCTCTACCTGCCCGATGACCGGATCGTGTTCTCCTCGACCCGCGAGCCGAAGTATGTGATGTGCAATCGGCACATCAGTGCCAACCTGTACGTCATGGAAGCCGACGGAGCCAATCCCCACCAGATCACCAAGAACACGCTGTTCGACCGTGCCACGGACATCCTGCCCGACGGGCGCATTTTGTACGATCGTTGGGAATATGTGGATCGCAACTTCGGCGATGCCCAGGCGCTGTGGACGGTCAGCCCGGACGGGACGAATCAAGCGATTTACTGGGGCAATTACACTCCGGCCCCCGGAGCGGTGATCGACGCCCGACTGCTGCCCGACTCGCATCAGGCGCTGTGCGTGTTCTCGTCCTGCCACGATCTGTCGTGGGGAGCCCTGGCCGTGATCGATCGGCGGCGAGGGCTGGACGGGCGGGCGCCGGTCAAACAGATCTGGCCGGCCAGCGCGAGGGATCTGGTACGCGACCCCGGCACCGCCAACGGAGCCTGGGATGTGTTCATGGGCGTGCACCCCAAATACAAAGATCCCCAGCCGCTGGACAGCACCTTCTTTCTGGTCTCCCGCCTGACAGAAGGCAGCGGCGGAACTCGCGATATGTCCAATCGGACCGGGATCTTCTTGATGGATCTGTTCGGAAACGAGCTGCTCTTGCACGCAGAATCCCCCGGATGCTTCAATCCGGTACCCCTGGCGGCTCGCCCACGACCGGCCAGCATCCCCGCCCGTCGCGATTTCGATAACGACTCCGGCGTGATGTTCGTCCAGGACGTCTATCAAGGAGACACGCTGCGTGACGTCCCGCGAGGCACGATCAAGTACCTGCGGGTCGTCGAATCGCCGGAAAAACGCTACTGGGTTCCCGGCGTGTGGGGTGGACAAGGGGTCCATCATCCGGGCGTCAACTGGCACAGCTTCGAAACCAAACGGATCCTGGGGACCGTGCCCGTCCATCCCGACGGCTCCGCCCACTTCTCCGTCCCCTCCGATACGTTCGTCTACTTCCAGCTGTTGGACGAGGATGGCCAGATGGTCCAGTCGATGCGCAGCGGCACATTGGTCCAATCGGGAGAGACCACCGGCTGTGTCGGCTGTCACGAAGATCGCCGCTCCTCCCCGCTGTCCGCATCCAGCCAAGCCATGCCCCTGGCCCTGCACCATCCTCCGGATGCTTTGACCGGTTGGCGCGGTTCCACGGAAATATTCTGTTACCGGACCCAGGTCCAACCGGTCTTTGATCGGCACTGTGTCGGCTGTCATGATTTCGGGGAACCGGCGGGCGAGATTCTCAACCTGGCAGGGGATCGCAATCTGATCTTCAATACGTCCTACAACGAATTGTGGCGAAAACGCAAGGTGCGGGTGGTGGGAGGCGGCCCGGCCGAAACGCAGGCGGCCTACTCCTGGGGCTCCCATGCCAGCCCGCTGGTCCGCGTGCTGAGGAACGAACACGATCAGCACGACGCGGTGGATCTGACGCGAGAGGAATTCGACCGGGTCGTGACCTGGATCGATCTGAACGCCGTCTATTATCCCGACTACGCCACCTCCTATCCCCAGCATCCCGGCGGCCGCTCGCCCCTGAACGGCAACCAGGTCAACCGCTTGGCGGAACTGACCGGATTCAATCTAGGGCGGCAGTTCGGCCATGGCAGCAACCAAGGCCCGCTGGTCAGTTTCGATCGGCCCGAACTCAGTCCGGTCCTGGGGCGATTCGAAAACCGCGACGAGCCGGCTTATCGCGAAGCCCTGGAGATCATCCACGCGGGCCAGCAGATGCTGGCCGACCGCCCCGACGTCGGCATGACCGGGTTCGAACTCAGCGGCATCGACCGGTGGCGCGAGGAGAAATACCAGGAACGCCGCCAACGGGAAGCTCGATTCCGCGAGGCCATTCGCCAGGAAGAACGGCTCTACGATTGGGAACTCAGCGATGCGCCTCAGCCGGTGCAGCGAGCAATTGATCCAGCAGCGGCATGGCGATCCGGCGGTAGACCCGTTCCAACAACGGATGGTCCTTGATCCGCCGCATCAGCGCGTACATCCGCTCACCCTCAGCGGCCTCCATCGCGACCTCGATCGTCCGCCCTTGGGCGTCGATCAGGATCGCGTAGTACTGCGGCGTCTGGCCATCGGGGACCTCGCGCCGCACATCGTGAAACTGGGCCGTTTGGGGGTCGAATTCACCGCCGACCGGTTCCGTCGCCGGTTCACCTGCCCGCTCCGAAGTCCCCAGCATGCTGTGGAACGAGCGGGCCAGTTGATCGACGGTCCCTTCCTCACCCAGACGTCCGGCCAGCCGGTCCAACCGGTCCAGATTCTCCTGGTCCGACCGACCGACCGCCTCTTCCACCGCCTGCTCGATCCGCTCTCGCACCATCGGCCCGGTCACGTCGGCCACGTCCGTGACCACCGCCACCGCCAACCCGGCCGACTCCCGCTCCAACTCCTCGGACACGCTCACATACACCACGCGGGCCTCACGCGCACCCCAACCTCCATACGGCTCCTCGCGAAAAGAACCGATCAGCAGACCCAGCAGCACCAACAAATGCAGCGCGGCCGACAACCCCCATCCCCAACCACGATAGGCGGGCACGGCCGGACTCGAGTCCGAACGGACAACCAACGGACGCTCCTGCATGGGACAACACGGCCCTCAGCGGCCCTCAAAGGGAATCCGAACAGCCGCTGCCAAGCCCTTCTACCACACCGCCTGACAGATGCCGCTCCCCGTAATATGCATTCTCACTGCACATTATGGCAAATGCGCTCTGCGGGGGGAAGCGTCGTAGCCACCCGAAACAAGCAGCTCCACTGGACTGTGCAGCAGGCAGTGCGGTTCTATAATCTACGTTTATTTCGGAATAGACAAACCGCTTAGCCAAACGAACCAGACACACCAAACCACGGGTGCCCCGGAATGCAAACCAAGGCCATTCGGGGATCGAGCGGAGGCCAGCATCGATGAACCTAATACGACTCGCCACTTTGCTCATCCCGTCACTGGTCGGTTACGCTTTGGAAGAGTCCGAGCCCCCACCGCTGACCGAAATCCAGCAGATCAAGAGCCTTACGGCTGCGGAAGCTTCGGAACGACGACCGGTTCAACTCCAAGGGGTCGTCACGTCGCGGAATCCCGAAATCGGCGACATGTTCCTGCAGGATGACACTGCGGGTGTCTATGTCGCCCCCTCGGCCTTGACCGAGGGAATCGTCCGAGGCGACTTGGTACAGATCGAGATTCGGTGAGTTGGTATGTTGGTGCTTGGTGCGTGGTGCGTGCCCCCTCACAAATGACCACGAATTCTGCCGAGGAGCCCGTTTTTTGGGGAACTTTGGCGGGCCATTGATTTTTGGGGTGAAACCTACGGGGTTCGGGCGACGAAATAGAGAGGCAGGGGAAACGGATTTCTCGGAGTGTTTTGGATGGCATCGGATAATCGGGCGGCAATTTCATGGGGGGGGCATCCGGCGCTGGCGGATGCCGGTTGGCGATCGTCCGCGCCCCGTTCTGGTTCGGCCGGATCCCTCGCGCGGGTGTGCGAGTTGGCGGCCGCTTGTTTGCTGGTCACGGCGGCCATGATCGCTGCGGGTTTGGCCGGTTTGTGGGCGGACCCGTGGCGAATCGCGGTCACGTGGCTGCTGGTGACCGCTGCGTTGTGCGTGCAACCCGCCCGGCGCGGCGAATCCGAGCGAACAGCCCCGTGGTGGCTGGCGGGCCGGTGGTGGCTGGCCGCCGGATTGCTTGGACTGCTGATCTTGCCGGTCGGTTTTCTTCGCGGCGAGTTGCACGAGTTGCTGTGGGTGATCGGGGTGGCGGCTTGGCTGGCGGCGGGCGAGTCGCGTGCGGGTCGCAGGCTGTGGCTGCCGGTGACGCGGTCGCTGGCTTTGTGGGGTCTGTTTCTATTGGCGTCGCGTTTTTTGCCCGCCTTCTGGCTGCTACTGGACGCGGGGGGCCGGATGATGGGTCGAGCGGGGTCGCTCGTTTTTTCGCGGCCGCTGGAGATCGGTGCCACTTTTGCCGGGTTGGAAATCTTGGTCCTGATGGTCTTGTTGTATTTCGAGGCCTGGCGGGCCAGCGGGCGGAAGCTCACGACCGGCTTGGCCTTGGCCGCCGCGGTTCTGGCCGTGCAACTGGTTTATCTGGGCGTCTTGGCGGAGACGCACGCGTTGCAGGCTCGGTTGCCCGAGGTGGCGGAACCGGTGTTCACGCATCCGTACGAGCCGCCCGATTGGCGTTGGCCGGTGGCTCTGGAGACCTGGTTGCCGTGGAAGCTGCCGCTGCTGGCGATTCTTGGTCATGTGGCCATGTGGGGACTCGCTTGGCGCTGGTCGGAAGACTGCGGGTTTGCGTTGGACGGCGAGGGAATGCGGGGGGCCGAGTCGGCGCTGGCGGCTCGGCTGCTGCCCGTGCTGGGCCTGGGCCTGGCCTTGGCGGCCACCTCGTACCGCGGACCGGCGGATTTGGACGGACGGCTGCTGATGGCGAACCTGCGCGGACGAATGGACTGGCAGCGTCCCCAGCATGATCGATATGGGCAAGCGGCTGCGGGGATGTTCGGCATGCTGCCGCGATTGATCAACAGTCTGGGCGGAACGCTGCAGTTGACGGAGGAGTGGAGCGAGGCCGAGTTGGATCGGGCCGATGCCGTGCTGCTGCTGCATCCCTGCACGTCGATCTCACCGGAACAGCGGGAGCGGATCTTGAGATACGTACGGCGGGGCGGATCGCTGCTGTTGGCCGCGGAGCCGTACCAGGGCTTTGGCGAGGTGATCAGTGGTCACGATGCGATGTTGCGGAGCACGGCGATCGGGGTGCGGCGTGATGTCGCGGCGTGTCCCACCGGGCCCTGGCAGCCGCCGGGGATGATGGGAGCCCCGCACCCGGGTATGGCTGCCTGGCCGGTGCAGCAGCGGGGTGTCTTCGACAGTTTCGGTTCGTCGCTGACGCTGCGCTGGTCCGCACGCCCGCTGCTGGTGGGCCGTTGGGGCTGGAGCAATCCGGGCAGTGATGCCGCGTTGACCGGCGTTCGGCGTTATGAACCGGGCGAACGCCTGGGCGACATGGTATTGGCTGCCGAGCAGCGTTATGGCCGGGGCCGGATCGTGGTGTTGGGCAACAGTTTCTGTTTGACCAACGAAGGGCTGGTGCGTGGTTATGGGCTGGCCGGGCGGCTACTGCCGTATCTGACCGCACCGGCTCACGGTCCGCAGACGGTTCTCCGGCAAATCCTGCTGCTGGCGTTGCTGGTTGGCACGGGGATGCTGCTGGTCCGCTGTCCCGTTCCGGAACAGGTGGGAGCGCTGGCGGTGGTGCTGGCGCTGGCCTTGCCTGCGAGCCAGCACCTCAGTCGGCATCGCACGCGGGTGGTTCCCGACGGCAGCTTGTTGACCGCGGACCGGTTCAGCCGCTTGGTATACATCGATGCGTCGCATGGGCCCGCTTTCAGCGACGGCCACTGGTCGCCGGAGGGGATCAACGGTCTGGCGCTGACGTTGATGCGAAACGATCTGCTGCCGCTGGTGATGCCGCGGGTGACGGG
>SLMF01000198.1 GCA_007133715.1 Planctomycetaceae bacterium | reverse complement strand
CATTGGCAAGAGAGTCCGTTTCCGTCGGCACTGGGGTCGGAGCCCACCGCGGTTTTCCAGGATTCGTGGCCCGGGGCGCCCGCCGTATCGCATTCCCCGCTGCCACCGTTGGAAGACGAACTGCTGCCGGAGGTCCAGTTCGTACCCGACCCGATGGATCTGCTGTCCGAGCCTTGGCCGGGTGACGAGTTTCTTCTGTTGGGGCCCTTGCCGCAGAGTTTCCCGATGGCTCATTTGCTGCATCGGACGCTGGCGACGCGGCACGCCGGAATGGATCAAGGGATTGGCTACGAGCGGGTGGCGCAGGCCCCGTTCGTTTTGGATATCGCTCGGCCGATGAATCAGACGGCCCTGCGTTTCGACTTTGCCTACGGCTGGGATTTACCCGACCGTTCCGAATCGTTCTGGGCGCGTACCGTCGACGGGCCGGGTCCGAGTTTGCCGGAACGCTCCGTAGACTATCAAGACCTCGCCTTCTTGACGGAGGTCGGCACCCCGAATTTCTCCGTCCGTACCCTGGTACCGCTCCGCATGCTGAATCCCGAGGAAAACCGGAATACGACAGGCATGGGCGACATGCAGCTGCTGACCAAAACCGTCGTCCTGGATGGCGACTCCTGGACCCTGACCCAGGTGAACGACTTCTGGTTCAATACGGGGGCGGTAGGCAAAGGGCTGGGCAAGGGGCACGCGTCGATGGCCCCCGGTCTATTGGGGGCGTACGCGTGGTCGGAAACGACCTACTTGCACGCGCAATGCAAGTTCCAATTCCCCCTGGGAGGAACCCCTGATTTTGCCGGTGAGATCCTGCATTGGGGGTTCGGACTGAGTCACTTGTGGTATGACAGCGATGCGTTTGCGGTGATTCCGACAATGGAAGCCACGTTCGCGTCGCTGCTGACGGGCCGAGCGACGCTTTACCCGGAACCGTTAACGCGTCGGGTCGACGGGGAAACGGATTCCACGCTGCATTTGGGCGTGCGCACGGTGTATGACACCCCGGGCGACTTCGGGTTGTTCGAATTCGGGGTCTCGGCCGGTTTCCATGTCGGTGGCCGTGGCGGACCCGACAGCCTGTTACGTGTCGAATTTCGGGTGCTGCAATAGCCGTTTCTTCTGAACGATCGGCCGTCCAGCGGGAATTTGGGCGGAATATGACTTTGCGGGGGATTGATTGTCAGGGACCGGCTGCAGAATAATGAGAGACGACTCGTCTGTTCGCAGCCAAAGGAACCGCCATGATCAAAACCACGCTGGGCTGGCTCGCCAGTAAGTGCGACACCATGGGCGAGCTGTGCGACAATCTCGCCCGGTACCCGGGGATGGGGTTCATGCGTGTCATCGGGCGGGGCTTCAGCAGCATGGCCGACATGTATGTGGGTTTTGTCGAGCGGCTCGAGTGGCGGCGTCGCAAGCTGGAGAGCAGCCGGAACAAGGCGGGCGAATTGGCGGGCAAGCGGGCGAGTAAGAAGGCGGTCCAAGGCGGGCAGGAGGCTGTCGACGCGGCAGGTTCCGCAGCGGCCGGCGGTACAGCCGAGGCAGCTCCGGCCCGTTCGGGGGTGAATACCGGCACGGACAAGGAAGTGACCCCGGCCACTCAGCAGGGTGCGGCATTTCAAGGCACGATCGTCTTCAACGGCGACACGTCGAATGAACAGGTTCCTGCCGCCGCGGGAACCGCGGAACCGGGCGGCTCCAAGCCAGCCTATCTCGGCACACTGAACGGACCGGGCCAGTCGTATGCAGAGCCCCCATCCGAGGTGCCTCCGGATTACCAGCCTGCCGCGGAACGGGGATCCGTCGAGTATCGAGCGGAGGAGGAATCGGGTTCTCCCGATTATGGAACCGGGCAGGAATTGCTCGCGGGTGTACCACGTTCGCCGGTACCCGTAACTTCCTCCACTGCTCCGGCGGCCCCCGCGGCCGAATCGTCGGAGCCCGTTCCCTCTGCTACGCCAGTGACCGTCCCGGCACCGGCTGCTCCGCCCGTTCCCGCTGCCCTCACGCCTGCGGAACGGGACCAGCAGGCCATGTTGGCCTGGACGATGGAGCAGGCCAACCAAGCGTTGATCGAGGAGGATCAGCCGCCGCTGATCCCGATGTCCGAACGGGAGGAGGAACTGGCTCGACTGGAGTACCTGAGTTGTCTGCTGCGGGGTGCGCGGGAGCCGTTGTGCGGGCTGAATGGTGCCCTGGTGCTGGTGCCGCTGACGCTGCTGCGTCCTGGGCGGCAGGAACATTTCGAACTGCCGCGAGCCATCCGAGCCGACTTGGAGGTCCTGCAGTCCAGCCAAGGCCTGCGTTTTCCCACCAGCACGCTGCTGGTCGGTCTGGAGGAGCATCGGGGTTTTGAGGAACTGGTGCGTCGGATTGGTCCACGTCGAGCCGGTTCCCAGCGTTTGGGGCACCGATTTGACATGCGTTTGGCGGCGGTACCGAACCAATTGGCCGTACTCTGTGCCCGGTTGACGGGGGTCTTCGAGGACTGGGTGTATGCGATATTTCGGGAACACGGTTCGATTGCCCGCCCCGGCAATTCGCACCTGTTCAGCCTGCTCTGCCAGATGCGGACGGACTTACAGCCGTTACTGTTACGGATCCTGTCGGGCGGATTCGGCCGGGATGGCGAGGAGTCGGCGGACGGGCTTCCTTTAGGATTCAGCGGGTGTTATTTTGCGGCTACGGGCCGCACGGAGGACCGTCGCGCCTTTGTGCGGGGCGTGTTTGACAAGCTGACGGAAGAACAGAATCACGTGGAATGGCTGCCCCGGACGCGTCGCGAAGCGGCCCGCTCTCGTTGGCTGGGCTGGTTCGGGCTGGTCGCGGTGGCCCTGATCGGGATCGGGATCGTGGTTGCCATGAACTGGAGCCCGTAACCCGCAAGGGGTGCGAGCCCGGCGAGGCACCGGAGCCACAGCGCGAACTTTCAGCAACGAAAGATCTGGGGACATGCAGCATTTACCGGTCGACTGGTATGAAGGGCTTTTCCTGCGGCCCCATCATTTTCAGGCTCTGGAACGCCACTGGACCGAATCGCAGAGCACGGCGCACCAGTGGAGTTTCCCCTTTCATTACGGGTTGAAGGCCTTGGAATTCAGCCCCGAGGCGTTGGCCGATTATCAGTTCGAGGTCCGGCGTCTGCACGCCCGCATGCGCGACGGGACCTGCGTCGCCTTCGATGTGGGAGAGGAACCCGACCGTCTGGACCTGCGGGAGGCGATCCGCGAAGCCGAGTCGGTCGAGCAGACGCGATTGGGCGTGGGGTTGCAGACCGCGTTCGAGTCGCAGGCGAAAGTACGTGTGTATCTGGCCGTGCCGCGGACCAAACTGGGACGTTCCAATGTGCAAACCGACCCCGCCGATACCTCGGCTCGCTATCAGCGCACCACGTTGACCGTGCAGGACGAAAACCGCAGCGGCCACGAGCAGGAGCTGCAGTTCCGCCGCCTGAATGCCCAACTGCTGCTGTCGACGCAGGACATGAGCGGTTACGAGACGTTGCCCATCGCTCAGATCCAACGAGCGGGGGGGGATGTGCGTGCCCGCCCGACACTGGATGCCGACTACATCCCGCCCGTGATTTCCCTGGATGCCTGGCCCGGCTTGGGCCGAGATAGGGTCCGTGCCGTCTACGATATCATCGGCCAGAAGATCGATGTGCTCAGCCAGCAGGTGCGCGAACGTAGTATCGGCTTTGCCGCCACCGACGCCAGCGACCTGAACCGCATGATGATGCTGGTCGAACTGAACGGAGCCCATGCCACGCTGGGGGCCTTGGCCTTCTGCGGCGGGATCCACCCCCTGACCGCGTACCGCGAACTCTGCCAGATCGCCGGCCGTTTGGCCATTTTCGGCGACGAACGACGCCTGCCCGAAATCGCCACCTACGACCACGAAGACCTGGGACCCCTCTTCCGCCGCATTCGCGAACAGATCGAAGCCTTGATCCACGGCGTGCGGGAATACGAATACGAACAACGCTTCTTCGTCGGCGTCGGGCTGGGCATGCAGGTGGCAATCGACCCCTCTTGGTTCCACGCCGATTGGAAATGGTATATCGGCGTCAACAAGGGCGAACTGACGGAGCAGGAGTGCCGCGAGCTGTTGCAGCCGGGTGAGTTGGATTGGAAACTGGGCAGCAGTCGCCAGGTGGAGATCCTTTTCAAGCGGCGGGCGGAAGGGTTGCAGCTACGGCCGATCGGCCGGGTGGTTCGCGCCCTTCCGAATCGACCCGATTGGATCTACTATGAATTGGACAAACGGGAAGGGCCCGCCTGGCGCGATGTGCAGGAGACCCAGACCTTGGCCATGCGATTCAAAGACTCCCTGCTGGCCAACCGCGACCGGTTCCAGGGCAATCGCACGGTGGTCGTCCAGACGCGTACCGGGACGGTGGAGCTGCAGTTCGCGCTGTTCGCCGTTCCCACCCGGGTCTGAGGGCATCTTTCTGTACTAGTCATGTCCAAGATCGTTAATTCTATGACAAAGTTAGCGACCAACGGGAGCGGACCAATGCCAGCCGAGCGATAGCTCGAATCGGGTTGGCGGCCCAGCCGCCCTGCGTGAGACAAGGCATGCAGACGAAGGAGGAGCGCGATGAGTAAACCGGCGGCCCGCATGAGCGATCTGGTACTGCAGGACGGCCCGCACTGCCACGCGCCGATCCATCCGGCCGCTCCCGTGCCCACCCCGGTCCCGCACCCGGCGTTGCCGTTGGCAATCATCAAGGGTCAGCCCAACGTGCTGATCGGGAACCTGCCGGCCGCCCGGGTCACCGACATGACGGCTCCCTGCACCCTGCCCTCCTGTGTGCCCGCGGGGCCGGGAATGGTCCAATTGGGTTCGGCCACCGTGTTGATCGGCAATCTGCCAGCCGCTCGCGTGGGCGATCTGACGAATCATGCGTCGTGTGTTGCCCCGATCCCCATGCCCACCGGCAAGATCCTGCCGCCGGGTTGCCCCACCGTATTGATTGGAGGCTGAGCGTGCGGCTCCGCCACTTCCAGGCTCTCAACCCGATCTGTCCGGTCTGTGCGGCCGCGAATCGTGCTTCGCCGTTGAGCGTCGGCACCGTCGTCCGGCAGGTCCAGGATGATATTCTCGAAGGCGTTTTGCTCTGCAGCGAACCGTTTTGCCAGCGGGAGTACCCGATCCTGGACGGTATTCCCGTGATCGTCGCCAATCTGCGATCCTATGTGAGTGACCAGTTGCTGGGAATTTACGCCCGCCAGGATGTCAGTCCGGTGTTGGAGAGCCTGCTGGGCGATTGCTGTGGACCGCAATCGAGTTTCGATCAACTGCGGCAGCAGCTGAGCATCTACGCCTGGGACCACTACGGCGAGGGGGATCCCGACTTGGCGGAAGGCGCCCCGCAGCCGGGATCGATGCTGCGATGCCTCGAGGTCGGTCAGCAGCTGGCGGCACCGCTGCCCGCCGGTCCGCTATTGGACGTCGGCTGTGCGGTCGGCCGCAGCTCGTTGGCCTTGGCCTCGGGTGGCGAAGAGCTGGTGTTGGGCATCGATCTGAATTTCGCCATGTTGCGTTTGGCCTCGGAGGTATTGCGGCGGGGGGTGGTCCGTTATTCGCGGCGGCGGGTGGGAGTGGTTTACGACCGCCGCGAGTTTCCGGTTGCGTTCCCGCAGGCGGACCGCGTGGATTTCTGGGCCTGCGATGCGGCCGCCCCGCCCTTCCCGCCCGGTCGTTTCGCCTTGGCCCTCGCGATGAACGTGCTGGACTGCAGCGCAGACCCGGCCCATCTTCTGGCCGCGACCGCCCAACTGCTCCGCCCGGCCGGCAAGCTGATCCTGACCACCCCCTACGACTGGTCCCCGCACGCCACTCCCTTCGAATCCTGGTTGGGCGGCCATTCCCAACGTGCCCACGCTCGCGGAGCCAGCGAAACGGTGCTGCGGGACTTGCTGCTAGGCGGCGACGTCGGAGCATGGAAACCGATCGCCGAACAAGCGAACCTCTCCTGGTGGGTCCGCCTGCACGACCGCAGTGCCATGCACTATCGGGTTCATTTGGTCGTTGCCGAAAAGTCCCACGATCGCGGCTCTCGGTAGAAGCTGCCCGGTTCCATTCCCCTGTCAAGCTGCAGAATTCCAGGGAATTTCGACCGGCTCTGCAAGGAAGCCGATTTTTGCCCCTCATTCAAAGCCTTAAAAAGAAAGCAATTCCGTACAACGCAACCGGCTCCCTCACGTGGGCGGATACTGGTTCGGCGGTTCACTGCCGAGTACAATGCGGCGACGGACCTCCTTCACAAGATCGTCGGTAGATGCGACTGCTTCGGGGGGGGGCATAACGCGAGTAGAGTTGCGGATGATTCGGGTTCATGAGTTGACGAAACGGTTTTCGGCCAGTGGCCGCGAGATCCTGGCGGTCGATCGGCTCTCGTTCGCCATCCGACCTGCCGAGGTCTATGGATTGCTTGGCCCGAACGGGGCGGGCAAGACCACGTCGATCCGCATGATTGTGGGACTCTTGCGCCCGGATGCGGGCTACGCCGAGGTGGATGGATATCGGACGTTGAACGCGCCGGAGGCCGTCAAATCACGGATCGGGCTGGTGGTCTCCAGTGAGGGGGTCTATCCCTGGTTAACGGTGCGGGAAATGTTGATGTTTTTCGCCGATTTGTATGGCGTTCCCCCTGCCCGAGCCAAGTTGCATCTGGAACGTCTGGCCGAACTGTTGCAGTTGCACGCGTTGCTGGACCGTCGTTGCATCAGTCTGAGCACGGGCCAGAAGCAGCGAGTGACGCTGGCCCGCGCCTTGATGCACGATCCGCCGGTGATGTTGTTGGACGAGCCGACGCGGGGACTGGACGTGGTGGGCACGCATGTGGTGTTCGACTATATTGGGCATCTTCGTGGCCAGGGGAAAGCGGTGATTGTCTGCACCCACCGTTTGGACGAGGCAGAACGTTTGTGTGATCGCTTTGGATTGCTGCACGAGGGGCGGCTGATCCACGAGGGCACGTTGTCCGAGTTACGAGCTGCGACGGGCTGTCACAGTTTGATGGAGATGTTTACGCAGTTGTTGCCTCGGAAGTCGGGAGCCCTGCCGGGCGAAATCTGATGGATATGCCGCCTGCCCATTCCAACGGCGAGTCGCAGGAGCCCCTCCGTTCCAAGGAGTTTGGGGCGGTAGGTTCTTTCGGGAGAAT
>SLMF01000196.1 GCA_007133715.1 Planctomycetaceae bacterium | reverse complement strand
CGCCCCCGCAACGTATCCCGCGCCACCGACTCGCCAAACTGCGTGCAAAACTCCTCGCTCAAAAACGGGTCGGCCCGGCTGGAGGCACTCACCATGACCACATCCTTATTCTCCGCCGTCAGGGTATACGTGGGCAGGTTCAGCGAGGGGGTATCGCTGTAGAAGCCATCCGCCGGGAGGAGACTTTCGGAAAACGCCGCCGTGTTGCTGGTGCCATCCAGGATGTCGGCAAAGCGCAGGGCCTGTTGTCGTGTGAACAGCCCGTCGGTGTCCTGAACCGCAGTGCCGGTGGCGGTCGGCGCGCCGCGCCCCCAGCACGCCATGTAATTGGTCGCCCCGAATTCCGGTTCAATCTTCTGCCCCCGATCGCTGGGACAGTAGAAAAAGGCGATCTCCTGACTGACCGGGCCCTGGTTATCGGGATGGACTCCGAAGCCCCCTCCAAACGATGACCCCGTATGGCCGTACAGAGGGACCTCCAGATTCAAGGCATCGTATACGCTGAACTGCTCCATGTAGGGGGTAATCATGGCCAGCGGGCCCCAGCGATACTGCCAGCCGGAGATCTCTTCGTAGCCGGGGCAGGTTCTGACCGGCGCACCGATCGGAAAGCGCTCGTGGCTGTTGTGGAAGTTGTGCAGGGCCAGTGTGATTTGTTTCAGGTTGTTGGAGCAATTCATGCGGCGAGCCGCCTCGCGAGCCGCCTGGATGGCCGGCAGCAGCAGGGCCAGCAGGATTCCGATGATCGCGATCACCACCAGCAGTTCGACCAGGGTAAAGGCGCGGTCACGAGTTCGAGCGGTCATGGGAGGGCTCCGACGGACGAAGGCAAGTGTTACGGGTTTGTCGTGCGTAATACTGAGCAGCTTAGAGGGGCGGCGAAAGGGCGTCAAGCGGCGGAGAGGGGGAGATTTTCGAAATTTCTGGCTCGTTCATTCAAGAAGTGGCCCGCCAGAGCGAATAACGGGATGAGGTCGAAGGTTCAGTCAGGCACGCAGTACCCCCGAGCGAGGGGTGGCGGGTGTCATCAGAGATCGGAAAAGGCATTTGAATTCGGGGAGGAACGAGAGATGTTCAAGCGAGGCATGTTGGTAGGCGGGAGTTTGTTGCTGATGGCCACCCTGTTTTTTGGCCGGGACGCGTTCAGTTACTTGGCGACCACGGCGGGTTGGATGAGCCGGTCGGTGCGGGAGAGCGTGCCGGTCAAATTCGAGCTGGAGCGAGCGCGGAAGATGATCGCCTCGCTGGAGCCCGAGATCGGGCGTCACAAGCGGGACATCGCTCGCGAGGAGCTGGAATTGCGGCGAATCGAGGAGCAGATCAGCACCAGCCAGGAGGATCTGGCGGACACGTGGCGGGACATCCAGCGGTTGCGGGACGACTTGTCTCGGGGCGACAGTAACTTTGTTTACTCCGGCCGTAGCTACACGGCGCGGCAAGTGGAAACGGACTTGACGAATCGTTTCGAGCGGTATCAGACCCGCGAGGCCACGGTGGCGAACCTGGAGAAGATCCTGCAAGCGCGTCAGCGTGGCCTGAGGGCGGCTCAGGACAAGTTGCAGGCGATGATCGCGGCTAAACGGCAGTTGGAGGTCCAGGTCGAGAACCTGGAAGCTCGGCTGAAGATGGTCGAGGTGGCGAAGACGGCCAGCGAGTTGCGGATCGACGACAGCCAGTTGTCGCGGACCCGCGAGTTGTTGACCGATTTGGAGGCGCGGATCGAGGTGGATGCCCGGTTGGTCAATGCGGACGACTACATTTTGGACGAAATCCGTTTGGATGATCCGGAGGCCGAGGCCCAGATTCTGGAGCGGATCTCTGCGTACGAAGCGGGCCGATCGTCGGAATCGCCCAGCTATGTCGGGCTTGATCTGGAATGATGTCGCCGCCGCTGGCTTGACAGTGGCTCGTGCCGGTGTTGTCAAAGTGAGGGTACCGGACGTCGGGCCGGGCATCGGTTAGAATGAATGAGATGATTTCGGCCGGCGCAGTGGAGTTGCGGTCGCGGTGGTGGAGCGAGACGGGGCAGCGAGCATGGCATCGACAACGCGTTTTCTGCTGTGGATCGACCGCGTGGGCGGCTACCTGGTATGCACGGGGGAGCGCGTCCTGTTAGGTCAAGCCGTTCCCAATAATGGGGTCGACGTGCCGATTTTGGCCGATATCGCTCGCCACCACGTGCGGATTCATCGCGAGGATCGCTATTTATTGGAGCCGTTGAGCGACGTTTGGATTGGGCAGCGGCCGGTGCGGGGGATGGTTGTGTTGGCCGACGGGGACACGATCCGGTTGGGCAGCGGCTTGGCGATGCGTTTTCGCGAACCGCATGCGTTGAGTGCCACAGCTCGGCTGGATTGGGTTTCCCCCCATCGCACGCGCCCGGCGGTGGACGCGATCCTGCTGGTGGCGGACACCTGCGTACTCGGTCCCCAGTTGCACAGCCATGTGGTCTGCCGGGATTGGTCGCGAGAAGTGGTGTTCTATCGCCAGGGGGGCGGTTGGATGTGTCGCTGCCGGGACGGATT
This sequence comes from Planctomycetaceae bacterium, assembly GCA_007133715.1. Lineage (GTDB taxonomy): Bacteria > Planctomycetota > Planctomycetia > Pirellulales > Pirellulaceae > SLMF01. The sequence goes on along the minus strand of SLMF01000196.1, from coordinate 4,722 downwards.
GGAAGTCGACGGTCGTTTTTGCTTGGAACCGCAAGCATTGCGTTGGAATTCGCAGGTGCGGGGCGGCGATTTTTCTTTCAGCCTGGAGCCGGTCGAAGCGGTGACCGGGTCTAACGGCGGAGGGACCGACATCCCCTCGCAATGGGGTGCCCAGCCCGTGGCGACGTTCGAACAGGAAGGCGGCAACCATGCAACCTGAAATCGCTACCTCCCGAACAGGCGTGTTGAAGACCAACGCCGTCGATGCGCCCGGCACCGCGTCTCCGGCAGCAGCTCGGCGGTTTACCTATCCCTCCGGAGCCCGGCCTTTGCCCGGGTACACGATCAAGCGGGGGATCGATATCGGCGGGTTCGGGGAAGTCTATTTCGCGGTCAGCGATTCCGGCAAGGAATTGGCCCTGAAGCGGATTCACCGCAATCTGGATGTCGAAATCCGCGGCGCACGCCAGTGCTTGAACCTGAAACATCCCCATTTGGTCAATCTGTACGATTTGAAGTTTGACGATCAGGACCAGCCCTGGGTGGTCATGGAATATGTGCCGGGTGCCAACAGCCTGCGGGATGCGATCGAGCGGAATCCGCAGGGGTTGCCGGAGCCAGATGTACGGCGGTGGTTTTACGCGATCGCCAAAGGTGTGGGCTACTTGCATGACCAGGGGATGGTGCATCGCGATCTGAAGCCGGGCAACATGTTCGACGACGGCGGGGTGATCAAGATCGGCGACTACGGTTTGACCAAATTCATTTCCGCCACCCACCGCAGCGGCCACACCCAGCACGTGGGAACCTGTCATTATATGGCCCCGGAGATCGGCAAGGGGGTGTACGGCAGGCAGATCGACATCTACGCCTTGGGAATCGTGCTGTACGAAATGCTGACGGGTCGCGTGCCGTTTGACGGCGAGTCCAGCCAAGAGATCCTGATGAAGCACCTGACGGACCTCCCCGATCTGGAGGGCATTGTCGAACCGTATCGTGCGGTTATTCGCCGGGCGCTGCACAAGGATCCGGCGAAACGATTCGCGTCGGTCCAGCAGATGGTTCAGGTCTTCGACGGCCGGGGAGCTGGGCAGGGGTCTGCTGTCTGGCAGAATCAAATCGCACCGGAGGAGGGGTTTTCTGATCCGAGTGCCAGCGTGGTACCGGAGATGGTGTTCGGCAAGGTTCGTCATCATCGGGTGGTCCAGGCGGAGTTGGTCGGTACGGTTGCCGGGTCGGGTGCGAGCGGCGGATTTCGCGGGCGTACGCGGCCCGCGCAGCCTGCGGCGGCCGCCGCCACGTCTGCGAATGCCGACGGCAGCCAAAGCAAGAACTCCTTGGTCTTGGTGGTACTCGTCCTGCTCGTGCTGCTGCTGCTGGGCAGGATGCGTCCCCTCACGTGGGGATTCATGCTGGTCGCCGCCCTGGTCTATTGCGCTTGGCTGGGGTGCAACTGGCTCTGCTCCTGCTGCACGGCGTGGTTCGCGGGCCATGCGGGAAGAACTGCGTCGCGCGGGGCGCGGGCGCAAGCGCGGCAAGCCCTGATGGCAAAGCCGCTCCGCCAACATGCGGCGGAACTGGCCGGATCGATGTGGAATTCGGCTATCGCCAGCGCCCTGCTGATCCTGCTGGCGCTGTGGTGGCAGGGACAGATCATGGATGGCTCGATTACCGGTTGGTCCATCTATTTGTGGCTGACGATCACCAGCACGGTGGGCAGTTGGCTGGCGTTGGCGCTAGGCAAGCTCTGGGAAGCCGAAGAGGATTACGAGCCCTGGGGCCGCCGACTGGTGATGGCCTCCGCCGGCGTGGCCGTCGGCTTGATCGCCTACGGGCTGGCCCAATGGCTGATGGTCGATCCGCCGAATCTGGATCGCTGGACGGCCCACGCTTTTTCACCAGACCAATTGGCGGGCCGGACCCATGCCCCAGACGGCACACCGTGGATCATCGCCTACCTGGTCTTCTTCACCGGCGTGTTCACGTTGATCCGCTGGTGGTCGCACACGGACCCCTTGCGGTCCAGGCGACTGCGGCTGAGAACCTCGCTCGCATGCGTATTGTGGGCCTGGATCGTGCACATGTTCTGCCGATTTCCCCAACCCTGGGGTGTCTTGATCGTCGTCACCATCTCGATCGCAACCCAGTTGGGGGCACCTTGGGTGCCCCTAAAGTCTTCCAATAAAGGGGGTGCGCCATGCGGGTGATTCTGATGTGCCTCCTGGTGGCGATCGGCGGGTTGAACGACACCCAACCGACGGACGTGCCAAAGGCAACGGAAGTGTCGAATCAGTCCGACACGTCTGACCCGTCTGACACGTCTGACCTGTCTGACCTGTCTGACCTGTCTGACCTGTCTGACCCGTCTGACCCGTCTGACACGTCTGACCTGTCTGACCTGTCTGACCTGTCTGACCCGTCTGACCCGTCTGACCCGTCTGACCCGTCTGACCCGTCTGACCTGTCCGACCCGTCTGACCCGTCCTCTCCGGCGGATTTGCCTGTTGGGGATTCGGGAACCGCCCATCTTCACATCCCCCCGCGTCCGGATTGGGTGGAATCGGGGACGATCCGGGACGGCGAAGTGCATACGACGGCCGTTTCTTCGGGGCCGCAGGAAACGGAGCGAGAGGGACGCCGGGAACTGGAGCGGGAACTAAAACGTGCGGTCGATGATTATGTGGACTGGTATTTCGGTCGCCAGGCGGAAGATCGTTTTCCGATCTCCACGGTGCTCCATGCCGAAATCGGTGCCCTTCGGGAACGCCTGCTGGCGGCGTCGCGGTTCCACCATGAGGTCGTCCATTTTTCCTTTGGTCCGATGCATCAGGTGCATGGTCTGCTCGAATTCGGCCCCGAGATTCGCGCAGAATTCGATGCGTTGCGGGGCCGGGTCGCGCGCTATCGGCAAGAATGGCGGGTTTGGGATCGGTTGACGGGCACCGCCTGGGCCTGGGGCGTCTTGCTGGTGCTGTTGGCAGTTGTCCAGGGCTATTTGCGTGCGGACCTCCTGACGCACGGCCGGCAGCGTCGACGTCTGCGGTGGTTGGTAGCGGCCGGTATCGCGTGTGTGGTGGCCGCTGCCGTCCTGCTGCTGTTCTCGATCCGGGTGGTTGCTTGATCCGAGGTACGGGCGTCCATGGCGAAAGCTTCTCAAGCCGAAACGCTGCTGATTCAACGCATCCGCGCGGGTGACGCGGATGCGTGGCGCGACTTGATTGCCCGTTATGAAGGCCGGTTGCTGGCGTTTGTCGAGCAGCGTTTGGGGCGTCGGGGCGCGGCGGAGGACGTGGTCCAGGAGACCTTGATCGGTTTCTTGCGGAGCGTGCCTCACTTCGACGGCAGGCGCTCGCTGCAAAGTTATTTGTTTTCGATCTGCGCGCACAAGCTGACCGACCATTTACGTCGCGAAGGACGGCGTCCCGTGCTGTCGCTTTCGGCGTGGGAACCTGCTCCCGGAAGCTGGCCGACGGGGCCCCCTCGCACCTCGGACGGGGCAGCATCCGCCGGATTCCGGCCCAATGAATCTGCGCGCGGTGCGGCGTTACCTCGCATGCCCAGCAGTATTGTCCGCAGTGGCGAGCGGCGGCAGTTGGAGGAAGAAGCTCTGGTTCAGGCGTTGGAGGATGCGGTTCGTCACCTGCAGGATCGCAATCAGTGGCTCAAGTTGAAATGCGTCGAGCTGCTGTTTGTCGGGGGTTGGACGCCCCGGGACGTGGCTGGCGAATTGGGATTGTCCGAACAGCAGGTGGCCAATTATAAATCTGACTTCGTGGCCCAGTTGCGGAAGCGGATTCGCCAACAGGGACTCTCCGGGGACGTATTTCCGGAGCTCTATCCCCCGTAGCCTGCTTCGGCATGCCCCGAGCAGTCTGGGCCGAAGTTGCGGAGCACAACGGTCCCGGTGGGGCATTTCGTCACCAGCCAGGGAGGTCAATATTTACCGATTTGGCCAGCACAGGGAGGTTGCGTTTGTCCTCGGAAATCGAGCACTATGATTATGAACTACCGCGAGAGCGGATTGCCCAGCGGCCGTTGGCATGTCGTACGGATGCCCGGCTGTTGGTTGTTCGGCGGCAGGAGTCACATTGGGAGCACAGCCACGTGCGGAATCTCGAGGAGTGGCTGCGTCCTGGCGATTTGTTGGTGTTGAACGACACCCGGGTGATTCCGGCCCGGTTAAGCGGGCGCCGCACCAACACGGGGGGGCGCTGGAGCGGTCTGTTCATCGGCACCGACGAGGCGGGCAATTGGCAGGTGCTTTCCAAGACACGGGGGAGACTTGCCCCGGGCGAAACGATCACCCTGCAGGACCGCCAGCGGTTGGATCGCTACCGGCTGATGCTGCTGGCCGATTTAGGCGAGGGTCGATGGGCGGTGCGGCCGGACAGTTCGGAAGCGGCGTTGCAGATCCTCGAGCAGGTTGGGCGTGTTCCGTTGCCGCCCTATATTCGCGATGGCGAGATGGTCGAATCCGATTGTCAGGACTATCAGACGGTTTATGCGGAGAAAGCGGGAGCGGTGGCCGCGCCCACAGCCGGTCTGCATTTTACGGAGAGTCTGCTCGAGCGTTTGGCGGCGGCCGGGATCGGCACCTGCACGCTGACGCTGCATGTGGGTTTGGGCACCTTTCGGCCCGTGTCGGCCGAGAAGCTGAGCGACCACACGATGCATGCCGAGTGGGCTTGTTTGGAGTCCGCGGCGGCGGCCCGCATGCGAGCGGTCCAGGCGGCCGGGGGGCGG
>SLMF01000350.1 GCA_007133715.1 Planctomycetaceae bacterium | reverse complement strand
ATTTCCGGCGTTGTTTGGCTCGCCGACGGGTTTCCTGCAGGCGGGCATCGACCATCTCGATGCGGGCAGCCAGCTCGGTCCACTGCCAGGGATCGGCCGGGTCGTCGGCCCGCATATGCCGCTGGATGAAGATGGAATTCTCGCTGGCGGTCGCTTTCAACCAGTTGAAGACTTTCAGTTGATCGGATTCGTGGGGCCCGTCGATGGCCGCGATCGCCACGCGGAGCGCGGATTGGGCTTCGGCCAGGAGGTCCAGGGCCTGTTCGTAGTCGTGGGCATGCAGTTCGGGGTCGTCCTGGATATCTTTCAGCATTGCCAGGACATCGGCGACGTTTTCGAAGCAGCCGGCCACGATGTCATACAAGCGCAGATCGGCGGGCGAGGGTCCGCTGGGGTGGCACATCCAGAGAAAGCAATCGGGCAGGGCTTTGGCGCGGGCGATGATCTCTCGATCGATGGGCTCGATATCGGTTGCGAAATGGGTGCCTTGGGCCAAGCGATGTCGGCGGGTGGCGGCCCAGCGAGCGCCTTCGGCCTTCAAGCGGCAACGCTGTTCGATCAGGGGGAAATCCGCATCGCCGGGCGCGGCCCAACGGGCGGGGTAAGACGGGCTGGCGGGTTCCGCAGGCGGGGCGGAGCGGCCCAGTTCCAGCTCGGGCAACGCTTCTCCCGGCGGCTCCCTCCCGTGTCCCGACTCGGTAACCCCCGCGTCCTCGCCCGCAGCCTCTTCCGCCACCAACCGGGCCTCGCGCGGCGGCGTTCCCCCCGGCAGTGCCGGCTTCCAATCCCCGCACTCCCCGCTCCCATCCCCGGGATCGGTGGCCAGTAACACCGCCTCCGCCAATCGTCGCAGGTCCGCTCGCAGGGACGCATCCTCGCCAGCCAGCATGACCAGCCGTTCCGCGAGTGAAGACAGGGCTTCGACAATATCGGCGGGCATCAAGATTTCCCAATTCAGGCGAGCATCATCCGGGAGGCGCGGGGCCTCGACACACAAAAATCGGGCCCGGGTCACCCATCCAGCCAGGAGACGTCCAGGTCCAAGTCTCCCCCTGCCGTGGGAACCATCATGCGAGCGGCGGTTCGCACCTCGCGGTTCACGAAACAAGGAATCGCCCGCAAACACGCTTCCGCCAACTCCAACTCCCAGCCCAGCGGCGGCCGGATCGCCATGCCCGGATTCATCCGCACAATGATCGGATACCCCTCGGGAGCCGCAATCGGCCAATCATGCTTCTCCGCCGCGTCCAGGTCGCGGACCGCAATCTCGAAGGGTTCCCCGTACATGATCGACAACCCGGCATGGCGGCGATCCACCCCCTCCTCCTGCCGCAACACCGCGCGAAGTACGTCCAAGTCCTCATACAAGGCCAAGCCCAAGGTCATTCCGGACTGCCCCATCACGACCCCGTACCATTGGCTGGTCTGAAAGTGCTCGCAACGGATCGCGATCGGCTTATCCCCGAACACGCGTCGCCAGGGTTGTTGGCGATAGAAGCCCGCGGCCGCATCGAAAAAGCCCGCGACCTGGGCGGGGGTCACGCCCGGCGTATCGAGCAAGGCGGGCATCGGTTCCGACGCGGCCAAGCCGGCCGCCAGTTCGCTGTAGATGAAGTCCAGTCGATCCAAGCGGGGTTCGAACACACACGAGACCCCCAGGGGACCGAGCCGCTGGTCCAGCAAATCGCGAAATTCCAACCCCGTCACCTCGATCTTGCCTGGCAAATGGGGTGAACCAACGGCCGGCGAGAGCAAGGCGGTCAGCACGGCTTCCCACAACAGCTGTTCGAGAGGCTCATGCAAGCCCACACGCTGGGCCAGAATCAAGTCCCTATTCCCACTGGCCACCAGCGCCCCCGTGGGGCGTTGCGGCACGCCGTGTTCCGTAACCCAAGTGGCCAGACGGCGGGCATCCGCCTGCCAAACGACATCAACCTCCTGCGGCAACTCGCTCAACTCCTCCAGACGTTCTTCTAAATCCGCCGACGACGACTCGGAAAAACGGGCCACCCGCTCCATCCAAGCCCAGGTCGCCTCAAAATGCTCTAAGCGAGCACACCATTCGCAAGCAATCTGCAAGGCCTCTAATCGCTTCTGCCATTGGTTTACAAACGTCTTCCGGCACAACTGGACCTTGCCGGGACGGCGGGGAGGCCCCTCGCCCGGCGACAACATCACCTCGAAAAGCACCGCCAGCACTTCGCGCGGGATGGGACGTTCCCGAGTCAACACTTCCATGTGCAGCAGTTCATCGGTGGTCGGGCAACTGATCAACAGCGTCCAAGGCCGCAGCTGGCCCGTTTCATCCGTGCCCCCCATCGTGCTACGTTGCAGTTCCAGCTGCCAGACTTCGGCCTCTTCCTGGGGCAGCACGCCGACCTTTTCGCTCAAGTGCCGCATGCAGATCGGGCGGCGCACCGGACTCGCCGTCACCACTTCGATTCGCAACGTCTTGCGGACCCAGGCCAAGGCGCCGGGTGAGTTCCGCCAGCCGGGCAGAAACTGGCTCACATAGGCCATCGCCTCCATCTCGTGCCCCCGCTGAACCAACGGCGGCGATTCGTCCGGCAACTCACGATTCCCCAGCAGATACGAAGCGACCCACGGATTGTGGCGATCCGCCAGACGCAACAGCTTCCGCGAACGCGGGACATCCCCCTCGCAACGAAATTGCAACAAGGCCCGCGAAAATAACCACTCCGCCGATTCCTCCTCCGGATAATCGTCCAACAGCGTCTGCAATTCGGCATCCTGTCCCAGGTCGCAGTAGTACGCGCAGAGCAAGTAGCGGACCCCCTGATTGTCGCTGGGATTCAACTGCAACAAGGCTTGACAATGTTGCACCGCTTTGTCCTGTTGTCCGAGCGTCCAGAGGCTGCGAGCCAGACCGTAGCGGGCCCGCAGATAGGAGCGTGTCTCGAGGGCTGACCCAAAGTGGCCCGCATAGTGAGCCAGGCCGTCAGCGCCCCCCAAAGCAAACTCGGCTGCCTCCCATCCCAGCCGATACAACGTCGCGGCATGGGTCGGCGAGGGTGCCATTTCGGCCAGGCAGACATACGCTTCACCGCAATGGGGACACAGCTCGAGCGCATCGTTAGCCAGTTCCAACCGCTCGTGGAAATCCTCGCTCTCGTAGGCTTGCATCACCAGTTCCTCGGCTCGCGCGAGATCCGCCTCGCGCTGGTCCGAGAGTCCTGATTCGATCATCGCCTGGCGCATCATCGCTTCCATCACACGCTGATCGGCAAACGGTGGCGTTTCGGGCGCGTCCGCCGATTTCGATTCGCGGCGACGCCCCCTCCCACCCGCTCTAGGTTTTCTGGCAGACACTCCGACTCCTTTGGTAGTGAATACTGCGGGCCCATCCCCGCTGGCCGCGACAGTGGTCCCGCGGACCGGAATGGCGACCACCCGTTCTGCACTTTGGATCGGCTTCCGGTGATCGACAACCTCGCCGTGCCCGCGGGCACGGCCACAAGGCATTCTCCGCGCTGGCCCCCGCCGAATCAATACGTTCCGCCGAGAAATGCCAATTTCCGGCCGAGAACCCCGCCCCCCGTCGCTGGTCCCCACGTGTCCCGAGCTTGCCGGTCCGGCCGGTTTGTGGTAAATTGTGCAGCTCCCCTTGGTCCGAATGTTTTCGGCGGTCATGTTGCCCGCCCGTTGGGGCCGCAGTTCCCCTTTTTTTATTATTTCCGCCCGCGTGAGAACGGCTGGGTCAGTGAGGATCACCCCTCTTCGGCATGCGTTGCAGGGTGGTTCCCAGTGGGGTAAGGACGCGGGACATCTGAGTAAACTATGGTAAACCGCAATCTCATCCGCAGTCTGGAGAGCGACGAGGACATCCACAGCGCCTTCGAAACGGCCGTCATGGAAATCCAGGATCAGGCCGAACTGGTCGATTTGATCAGCGCCGACCAGGATTACGAAGTCAACAAGATCGTGGACGGCCGCGTCATCCGCATCGAAGAAGACTGCGTCCTGGTCGACGTCGGCTTCAAGAGCGAAGGCACGATCCCCCTGTATGAGTGGGATGAAAACGAGGAGCCGCCCGCCATTGGCGACACGATCAAAGTCCTGATCGAAGAGATGGAAGACGAATTGGGATTGGCCGACGATCCGTACGGCATGGTCAGTCTCAGCCGCCGCAAGGCACAGAAGCTGATCGAATGGGACAACGTGATGAACTCCGTGAGCGAGGGCCAAGTGGTCACGGGCACGGTGACACGGAAGATCAAGGGCGGTTTGCTGGTCGATATCGGAGTCAACGTGTTCCTGCCGGCCAGTCAAGTCGACATCCGGCGGCCGCCGGACATCGGCGATTTCATCGGCCGCGTCGTGCAGTGCGAAGTCCTCAAGATCGACGAAGCGCGGCGGAACATCGTGGTCAGCCGCCGGTCGCTGATCGAAAAACAACGCAAGGAAGACCGCGAACGCCTGCTCCAAGAACTCGAAGAAGGCCAGCTCCGCAAGGGAGTGGTCAAAAATATCGCCGAATTCGGGGCCTTCGTCGACCTGGGCGGTATCGATGGCTTGCTGCACATTACCGATATGAGCTGGGAACGCATCAGCCATCCCTCGGAAATGGTCTCCTTCGATCAGGAAATCGAAGTCGTCATCCTGAATATCGATCGCGAGAAACAGAAGATCGCGCTGGGGCTGAAGCAGAAGCAGAAGAACCCCTGGGATACGGTGGTCGAGAAATATCCGATCGGATCCACCCATAATGGCCAAGTGGTGAACGTGATGAGCTACGGCGCGTTCGTCAAACTGGAACCGGGGATCGAGGGCTTGGTGCATATCAGCGAAATGTCCTGGACCAAACGCGTCAATCATCCCAACGAATTGGTCAGTATCGGCGACGAAATCGATGTGGTGATTTTGGGGGTTGATCCCCAAGGTCAGCAGCTGTCCTTGGGCATGAAGCAGACGCAGGACAACCCCTGGGATCATGTGACCGAGCACTACCCCGAAGGTTCGGTGGTGGAGGGCAAAGTCCGCAATCTGACGAATTACGGGGCGTTTGTCGAACTGCAGGAGGGGATCGACGGTCTGTTGCACGTGTCCGACATGTCGTGGACACGGAAGATCAGTCATCCCAACGAGATGTTGGAGAAGGGCCAGCAGGTGACCTGCCGGGTCTTGTCGGTCGATCAGAACCGGCATCGCATCGCGTTGGGTCTGAAGCAGATGGACGACGATCCGTGGTCGTACGAGATTCCCAACCGCTATCAGCCCGGTCAGGTCATCCAGGGCAAGGTGACCAAGATCACGAATTTCGGGGTGTTTGTCGGCTTGGAAGACGGTCTGGAAGGCCTGCTGCACATTTCGGAACTGGCCGATCACAAGGTCGAGAATCCGGAAGAGGTGGTCAAGGTGGGTGAGGAGATCGAGGTCAAGATTCTGCGAGTGGACACCGAGGAGCGGAAGATTGGTCTGTCGCGCAAGCGGGTCGAATGGGCGGAAGAAGAAGAAGCGGCCCAGGCGGAACAGCAACCGCAGCAGCGTCAACAGCGGACCGATTTGAAGGGGGGCCTGGGTTCGTCCGGTCCCTTGATTTCGCCGCGTCCGCCGCTGGACAGCGAAGACTGAGCTTCCTCCAACCGGAATGTGGTAACGCGTACAGCCCGGCGGGTAGCCCCCCGCCGGGCCTTTTGCATGACCTGAGTTCCTGGAACGAAGCGTATTTGCTCACCGCCCCGGCACGCTGCCACCCCCGGAAGCGGTGGATCACAGAGCGTCCTGCTGGACGACCTCCCGGGGCAGGAGCAATTCGGCAGCGTTCCGCGCCAGGTAAGGCGGCACGGTCATCAGCATGCGGCTGCCCTGGCAACGCTCGAAACGCCATAAGCGACCGGCTTGTCCCTCCGGAACCGGCACCTGAAAGTAACCGGGCTCGTCAAGTTCCGCAAAGTCGAATTGTACGGTTCCTTCGCCGTCTTGCAGCGTACCGCTGGTTCCGGTGCTGAAACCCGCGACCATTTCCGTGCCCCGCGGCACGTAGAAGTACAAGGTCCAGCGCCCCTGGGGCTGTGCCGGGGCGTCCAGGGTGGACCGCATCGTCATCGGCTGATCCTCCGGCCAGGCGATGTGGGTCCGGTCCTGGCCGTCACTCCACTCCAAACGGTGCAAACCGCCGTACGGAGACCGCAAGATTACCTCGTACGGCTCGCCGTCCGGCGGAGTCGAATCGTCGTGAGCGACCGGCTCGAGTGTGACTTCGTCGGGCGAATACAGCGACAACCGGACGTTGCCCCGGTTGCGATAGTGGGCAATCAATCCTCCCGTGACCTGCAGGACCAGTTCCCGGTCCTGCTCGGGAAACCAGGTGTAGGCCGCATGATTGCCGCGAAAGGAGCCGAAATCGCCACGAGGCACCTCGGGCAATTCAAGCGCGGTCGCAGGAACCAGTTGATCACCGTACTCCACCGGCTCGAAATCCAAGATCGTCTCCTGATGCTTCTCGATGCCCGCCTGCACCAGCGACCGGATCTCGTCTGCCGAGAACGGCTCGCTGCTCTTCCAGGGGTTGCGATCCTCGGGGACATTCCAGCCGTATTCGTCCGGCACGGAAACATTGCGGTCCCGGGCCGGAACGTTGGTGTACGTGCTGCGGGTGGTAACCATCATCGTGTGGCGGATACGGTAGGCAAAACGGATCACGTCCTCCATCGCCGCCTGGCGGGCCGCACCGCTGGCGTCCTGATAGGCCAGGTACAGTTCCACATAGCGGGTGTACAAGGCCAGATCGTCCAACCGAGCATGCACGGCCGGGGCGTCGGTCTGCGTCCGCGCCTCGGCCAGACGGCCGTACAGCCGTGCCAGTAGATCTTCGTTCGAGCGACGGGTCGTGTCCCGGTTCAGCAGCTGGTAGAACTCCCGCATCGGTTCCTGCGCCGCCCCGAAACACTTCTCGAGAAAGTCGTTCCAATACGTGTCCAGTTCCTCCGCCGCGGTCACATCCCACAAGAGGATGGCGGACAGCCAGTACCCCAGCCCGTTGGCGCCCCAGCTGTCGGCATTTTCCGAGTTCATGAACCGCGCCCCCTGCTGATAAAAATAGGGGATGCGTTCGGTCAGATAAGCGAGATCTCCGCCCCGCGCGCGGCGTGGCAGATCGCGGCTCCACGTATGCACGTCGTGATACTCGCGAATGCCGATCATCTCGGTCCGAGCCGACCAGCCTTCGATCAGTTCTTCGACCGTGTAGCCACCGCGGATGAAGGCGGTGGCGATGCTGACAATCACGTGCGGATGCACCGCGATCCCAGGCGGCGGTGAATGATGGGCATAGGCATAGATACCCACGTAT
>SLMF01000733.1 GCA_007133715.1 Planctomycetaceae bacterium | reverse complement strand
TGTGGCAACGGCTGGGGCTGGTCGAGACGGGGCAGCATGTACGGCGGTTGTACACGCCGGCGATGTTGGCGGAGCTGTTGGGCGTATCGGTGGCGACGATCCGTCGCTGGCATCGTCGCGGATTGATTGTCCCGGTTCGGGAGGTGCGGCGGCTGCCTTATTTTGATTTTCAGGAGGTGGCCACCGCTCGTCGTCTGGCCCAATTATTGGCGGCCGGGGCTTCGCCGGCGGCGATCGAGCGGAAGTTGGACGCGCTGGCTCGTTTTGTCCCCGGGGTCGAGCGTCCGCTGGCCCAATTGTCAGTGATTGTGGAAGGTCGCCAGCTGCTGTTGCGTCAGGGTGAAGGTCTGATCGAGCCGGGCGGTCAGCTGCGATTCGACTTTGCTGGGTTGGAGCGGGAACAGGAGGCCTCGCGTGGTGCGCGTGTGCCGACCGTTTCGCTCGAGGAGCATCGGGTCGAGGCAGCAGGTCCGGCTTCGGGCGACGAGATGTTGGCTTGGGCCACCGAGTTGGAGGACGCGGGCCAGTTATCCGAGGCGGCCGAAGTCTACCGGGTACTGCTGGCCGCCTGGGGGCCGCGAGCTGAGATCTGTTTCCGGTTGGCCGAGTTGCTTTATCGGCTGGGCGATTTGCCGGCTGCTCGCGAACGTTATTCGATGGCCATCGAATTGGACGAGGACTATGTGGAAGCCCGCGCCAATTTAGGGTGCGTGCTGGCCGAGTTAGGTCAGAGCGAATGGGCGGTGGCGGCTTTCGAGGGCGCGCTGCGATTCCACAACGACTACCCCGACGTGCACTATCATCTGGCCCGCACGCTGGACGATTTGGGCCGGGTAGCGGAAGCCCGGCAGCATTGGGATCGGTTTTTGGACTTGGCTCCTGACAGTCCCTGGGCCGAGGAGGCACGCGCCTGGCTGCAGGACCCCCCGCCGGAGCTGCTATGAATCGCCCTTTTTCGGTCCCTGACGATGCGTTCTTGCATTGTCCTCACTGTGGTGCATCCCTGGCGGAGGACGCGGAGTTCTGCGTCGCGTGTGGTGCGAGCGAGGAATCGGGCTGGGTGGACGAGGACGACGCTCCATGGGACGAGCGGCGGGAGGAGGATTTCGACTATAACGACTTCCTTCGCCGCGAGTTTCCGGACCAGGCGCTGCCGGCCGATTGGCCCTCCGCGCGTCAAGCTTTGTTTGCGGTGGTGGTCGTGTTGTTGTGTTTGGCCTTTGTGTTGATGACCGTTTTGCGTTGAAACGGCTATCCCGAGTCTTGAATCCGGGGCTGTCCCATGCAATTCCGTACCCGAGCGATCCATGTTGGCAGCGAGCCTGATGCGGGCACCGGTGCCGTGGTGCCCCCGATCCACGTGGCTTCGACCTACGTCCAGCCGGGTCCGGGGGAGTGGGGAGAATTCGATTACGCCCGCAGCGGCAATCCGACGCGCAAGAATCTCGAACGCACGCTGGCTTCGTTAGAAGGTGGCTGTGGGGCCTTGGCCTTCGCCTCGGGGATGGCCGCCGTGCACTGCGTGACCATGCTGCTGAGGAGCGGGGAGCATGTGGTCGCCGGGACCGACATCTACGGCGGCACCTATCGTTTGCTGCATCAGGTCATCGATCGGGCGGGCATCCAGGTCTCGTTGGCTTGTTCGCAAGACCTGGACCAACTGGCGGCCGCGATCCGCCCGACCTCCCGGCTGCTATGGATCGAAACCCCGGGCAATCCGCGGATGTCGATCACGGATCTGCGTGCCTGTGCCGAGCTGGCCGCGCGGCATGGGCTGCTGCTGGGCGTGGACAACACGTTCGCCACTCCGGCGTTGACCCGCCCGCTCGAGCTGGGCGCCGATATCGTGATGCACTCGGCGACCAAGTACCTGGGCGGGCACAGCGACGTATTGGGCGGCGCGCTGGTGGTCCGCGACCCGAAGCTGCTGGACCGCCTGTACTTCCTGCAAAACGCGACCGGAGCCACCTTGGGACCCTTCGATGCGTTTCTGGTCAGCCGCGGGCTGAAGACGCTGGCTCTGCGGGTGGTCGAGCAATCGCGGAGTGCTCAGCAGATCGCCGAGTTTCTGGACGCGGACTCGCGGGTCGCGCAGGTGCTGTACCCGGGACTGCCCCAGCATCCGGGCCATCGGCTGGCGCTTCGCCAGATGAACGGCCAGGGTGGGGCGATGCTCAGCTTTACCGTGCCCGGCGATCTGGCCCGCACCCGACGTGTTGTGCAGAACACCCGTCTGTTCCGGTTGGCGGTCAGTCTCGGGGCGGTGGAATCGCTGATCGAGCAGCCGGCCGCCATGTCGCACGCCAGTTACGCAGCGGCGGATCGTGCGGCCCACGGGATTTCGGACAATCTAATCCGGTTGAGTGTCGGTTTGGAGGATGTCCACGATCTTTGCGAAGATTTGGACCGTGCATTGGACGCTTAAACGCGGCGAGTCAGGGGCGAACTGCAAGCCGGCACGCTTGCCGAGAGTTCGTCGTCGTTTCGTCCTTTGCGGCGGGCGTTTTGATTGAACCGGGGGCGGAGACGGATTATAATGCCGGGTTGCGGCCTGCGGGTTCGCCGGGGCTGCACGAGGTTTCTTTCCCGGACATTTCGAGGAGTTGATCGCATGACCGTGCGTTTTGACCGTCGCCGATTTTTGATGACTGCGGCCGCCGCCGCCACCACCGCTGCCGGAGGGACCGGATGGCGTTCCGCCGTGCTCGAAGCCGCTGAGAAACTGGCCGAGGGCGCGCCGCATGCCGAAAAACTGGGCTGGCGACTCGGGTGCCAGGCGTACACCTTCAATCGTTTCACCTTCTATGAAGCCGTGCAGAAGAACGCCGCCGTCGGGCTGAAAGTGATCGAGGCCTATCCCGGCCAACGGCTGTCCGAAAACGGGCCGGAAGGCAGCTTCGGCCTCGAGATGTCCCCCCAAGTTCGCAAGCAAGTACTCGGCTATCTGGCGGATCATGACATCCAGTTGGTCAATTTCGGGGTGGTCGGACTGCCGAACAACGAAGCCGGTTCGCGGGCGGTATTCGAGTTTGCCAAGGACATGGGGATCGAAACCATCGTCTCGGAACCCGGTTTCGACGCCCTGGACTTGATCGAAGAGCTGGCCGAGGAATACGAGATCGACGTGGCCCTGCACAATCACCCGCGGCCCTCGCGCTACTGGGATCCCCAGACCGTGTTGGAAGCGACCCGAGATCGCAGCCCGCGGCTGGGCGCCTGCGCCGACACGGGCCATTGGATGCGCTCGGACATCAAGCCGGTCGAGGCGGTGCGGCAGTTGGAAGGCCGGATCATCTCCTTCCATTTCAAGGATCTGAATCGCTCTGGCGGCGGAGCCCATGACGTGCCCTGGGGGACGGGCCAAGCCGATGTCCCTGCCATCCTCCGCGAATGCCACCGCCAGGGATTCCAAGGTGTGTTTGCCGTCGAATACGAGCACAATTGGTTGGAATCGCTGCCGGAAATCGCGGAATCCGTCAAGTTCTTCGACAAGGTCGCGGCCGACATCCTGGCCGACTGAAACCCCTCATTTTAAGGAAAACCACGCCATGCTCCACGCCACATCGTTCCACGCCCGCCAAGGGCACCGAGCGGAAAGCACGCGGCGCTCGACCAGCTCACGCTTTACCCGGAGCCTGCTGCGGGTGCTGCTGGCTGGCCTGCTGCTGCCGGCCGCAGTGCAGGCAGCCGAGGAGCCGCCGACTGCGGACCAATGGGAGGAACAGGGATTCGTGTCGATTTTCAACGGCCGCGATCTGACCGGTTGGGAGGGCATGCCCGATTGGTGGGAAGTCCGGGACGGGGCGATCGTAGCCGAGAGTACGCCCGAAAAGCCCAGCACGCGCACGCACTACCTATATTGGACGGGCGGTGAGCCGGCGGATTTCGAGTTTCGGGGTTCTTATCGGGTCAGCGGGCCGGGCGGGAATTCGGGGGTCCAGTTCCGGAGCGAAACGCGACCGAATTGGGATACCTGGGGCTACCAAGCCGATATCGATACGGACGGCCAGTACGTGGGCTGCATCTACCAGCACGGTCGCGGATTGGTCGCCCGACGCGGCCAGCGGGTGAAGATCGATTCCCAAGGCCAGAAGGCAACCACCGTGTTCGGCGATTTCGATGAAATGTTGGAACATGTGCACCGCGACGACTGGAACCACATCCGGTTGCTGGCCCAGGGCTCGCGGATCGTGTACTGGATCAACGGCGTGCTGATGTGCGAAGTCGAGGATCACGAGCCGCAGTTCGCGTTGCCTCGGGGCGTATTGGCCCTGCAGATGCACGCCGGTCCCCCGATGAAGATCGAATTCAAGAACCTTTGGCTCCGGATCGTCGAGTAGCGTCGAGGGGCCCTGCGGGGTTAACGATTCCTGTTGTTTGTCCCAGCCCGGCGGAATACGAGGGCTTGATTTGGTAGACTGGGGTTGAACACCGAGTTGGCGGCCCTGACCGGCAGGCGTGGGTGGCGGACAGTCCGCCCCGCGCGCGGTTCTATCAAAGCTGCCAAAATACCACCAATTGGAAAGGGAAAGTCATGCAAGAGAGCTGCACCACGTTGTCGAGAAGATCATTTCTGGGTGGCACCGCGGCCGCCCTGGCCGCTTCGTCGCTGATGCCCGGCCGCCTGCGGGCCGACGACGCCCAACCGAATTCGGTGTTCGGAGGCGTGCAAATCGGCGTGATCACCTACAGCTATCGCTCGCTGCCCGGATCGGCCGAGAACCTGCTGGATTACATCACCCGCTGCGGCATCAGTTCGGTCGAGTTGATGGGTGGACCGGCCGAACAGTTCGCTCGGGCTTATATGAACAGCGAGGAAGGCCGCGATTCGTCGGACCCCATGGCCGGGTTCAAAGCGCTCCGCAAACGGTACAACGATGCCGGAGTGAACATCCACATCGTCAAGTTCGGGAACATCGGCAACGCCGGGATGCCGGACGAACAGATCGACTATTACTTCGAGGTGGCCAAGGCCCTGGGTGCCTGCGGCATTACCCGCGAGGTTTCCGAGGAGGCCGCCAAACGGCTGGGGCCGATCGCCGATCGGCACGAGATCCTGATCGGATTCCACAACCACACACAGATCGACGCCAACACCTACGACGGGCCGATCCTCTCGTATGGCGATTACCTGGCGATCAACCTGGACATCGGGCATTACGTGGCCGGGACGAACGAGCCGTCCTTGCCGCAAATCGAAAAGCACAAAGACCGGATCCTCAGTCTTCACTTGAAGGACCGGCGGAAGAACAACGGGCCGAACACGCCGTTCGGCGAGGGCGATACGGACATCGTGCCCGTGCTGCAGTACATGAAGGAGCAGCAACTGAAGTTCCCGGCCGACATTGAATTGGAATACCCGATCCCGGCCGGTTCGGACGCCGTCCAGGAAGTGACACGTTGTGTCGAGTACTGCCGCGCGGCGTTAACCTGAGCCGAGTTGTGAGAGGGTGCTCGTATAATAGGATGTTGTGCTACGAGTGGTTTCGCCCTACACGATATCGTGTTCGCCGGTCGGACTGAGCAACTCCGGGCCGATGCCCTGACTGTCGCCCAGGTCCGAGACATCCAGCAGGAACAGGTGGCAGGTCTCGCTGGCCGGGTCCCCTCCATGGAACAGGATCCAGCGGCGGTCGAGCGTCAATTGCGGGTGGAAATGGGCTTTTTGCCCCCCCAGATAGGTCGGCCAGTTGCCCATCAGCCGCAGCCACTGATGCCGCCCATGCTGGCGATCCAGTTCGAGCAGGGCATACATGTCATGGACGTCGAATTTATCCCAATCTGTCGAGTTTTCGTAGAAGAACAGCCGGCCGGCCGGATCGCGACCGGTGTGCAGGTACGCGAAGAAATCGGGCATGCGGAATTCGAACCAGCTGGGTTGCAGCGGGTCCCGCAGTCCCAACCGGCGTTCTTCCGGCACTTCGTAGGCGATCCCCCGTTCCGTCACGGGGCAATGCACGACACCGTGGCGGATCGGATCACAGCGGTTGCGGGTGAAATCGGTCAGCAGCATCCCGGGGCCCTCGGCCGGATGGGTGACCACGATGTGCGAATTGTCGTAGGGGGCCACATGGAACACGGCCGCGTCGATGTGGCTGAGCGTCTGCTGCTGGCGGGTGTCGAAATTGTAGGCCGCGATCGCGGCCCCCTCGCAGGGTTCACCCCAGATCGAGCCTTGCGGAACGTGGATGTAGACCAGCCAGCGCCCGTCGGGCGTGCAGCAGGCGCGACCGTAGGGATCTCGATCCGCGGGGATCTCGAACAGCGCTTCGTCCTCCAACGTCTGGACGTGGACCGCTCGCACCTGATTGCCATCGAAGTAGACCACTTGGTTTCGCGGCACGTTCAGCGCGCTGCGGTGGTCCAGCACGCCGGTACCCGAATCGATACACCACGGTCGCCATTGGGTGTCTTCCGCGCTGGCCCGCGTCAGCTGGGTCGATTCGGCCGTCTGCAGGTCCAACCGGTACAGCTGGAGGTGTCCCTCGGCAGCGCGGTGGTACACCAGATAACGCCCGTCGGCCGTCATCGTGGGCACGTAGTAGTACAACGGGTAGCATTCGGCATCGCCCCAGGTCAATTGGAGCACCCGGCGGCCGGTTTCGGGCGCCTGCAAACGGCGGAACCGGGAGGACAGCTGCAGCGGGTTTTCCGGGGTCACTTCCGCGACGGTCGAGCGGGCGGGGAGACCGGTGGCGTGCAACGCCCAGAGGGCGGCCGCTCCGGTCCGTAAGAAATGACGGCGATGCATGGGGCGTCTCCTCACACTTGCAGGGTTTTCAGCAATAACACGTGATTGTACCGTACGCGGTTCCGCATGGCGCGGGGGCCCGGGTCGTTTATTCCGCACGCGGTGCGCGATTGAATTCACGGGACGCGAAGCGTCCGATCTTCCGTTCCCACGCGGAAGCGTGGGAACGATGGTTGATGTCGCTGCCCCCTCACGTGGCCTAAGGCCTGCCGAACAGGTTGATCGCCTGCACGGTCCGCTGCCGCTGTTCTCGCTCGTGCGGTAGGTGTCCTTTGAACCAGACCTTGGCCCGATAGCGGAACTGGTCGTCGCCGTCGGGCACGGCCCGCGGCAGTTCTCCTTCCGCGAACAAACGCAGGTTGGGGAAGGCGACCGGGGGCGGGCTTTGCGGTGCCGCCAGGCCATTGCCACCGTGCTGGGACAGGGTCAGGGGAAAATCGGCTTGGACCATGGCCGCCGAATGCGGCGGTTCGTGACAGCCGACACAGCCCTTGTTCTCGCCCGGACGCAGATGCATCCACACGGTTTGATTCCCCACAACCTGGCGGTCGCTGTCCAGTACCTGCAAATGC
>SLMF01000311.1 GCA_007133715.1 Planctomycetaceae bacterium | reverse complement strand
TGCCCTGGTTGCAGGATTCGCCATCCCCCTTGTCCCAGGTAAAACTGCAATCATATTGCAAACGATCGCGGAACACGGGACCGTCGTCCGCCGGGCCACACCAACGGTCATAGTCCAACGACTCGGGGATCGGCAGCGGGGTCTCGCGGTTGCCGATCGACACGCGGGGCTTGTTGGCAAACGCGACGACGTATTCGATCTTGCCCAATCCGCCCTGCTGCAAAAACTCAATGGTGTCGGCGCAGGATTTCATCGCCCGGTATTGCGTTCCGATCTGAACCAGACGCTCGTACTGGCGAGCCGCCTGGACCATCCGCTGGCCTTCGGCAATGAAGTGGCCCAGCGGCTTTTCGACATAGACGTCCTTGCCAGCCTGGCACGCCCAAATGGTGGGCAGGGCGTGCCAGTACTGCATCGTCGCCACCGTCAGCACGTCCAGCGGACCTTTCTCGATCATCTCGCGGACGTCGAGGAACTGCTCGGGTTGGTTGCCATAACGTTCCCCGATCGCGGCTGCCGAAGTGGCCAGCCGCTCGCGATCCGGGTCGCAGATCGCGGTGACCGTGACTCCCGATTGCCGAGCGAAACGATCGATGTGGTGCCGGCCGCGGATGCCACACCCCATCACGCCCACGCGGATCGTCTCATTCGCCCCCAAAACTCGGGCGGATGCGACGCGGGGGGCGGCCAAGCCGGCCGTGGCGGCCAGCGATCCGGCCAGAAAGCTTCTGCGACTGACGTTCATAATCCGTGCCTCCAGTGGGAAGAGTGCCAAGTGACCTACGCTCATTGTGATCGAACGGCGAGGCCGGGTAAAGTGTTCATTTCCAACGTTCGATCCGGCGCTCCAGCGCCCGCACTTTCGGTCGCTCTTGGGCTTGTTCCCAATAGGCTTGTTCGTTCAGCAGACTGACCAGCAATTGCTCGTGATCGCCCGTCCGCTCGAAACGTGCCTGCGCCCGCTGCAACCACTCGATGCCCGCCTGCTGGTGGCCGAGCAGGAGGTAGGCCAGTCCCAGATCGGCTTCGGCCCGCGCCCGCCCGGGCCAGTCGCTCCGTGGCTCGTCCTCCAATGCTCGACGCAATAATTGAAAACCTTGTTTGGTGTTGCCGTTCTCCAGACGGAGGGCCCCGAGCGTCGCCAGAGCGGCCTCGCGGGTGGGCGAACCGGCTTGCTCCGACAATGCCAGCAGCAAGGCGGTGGCCGCGGCCGGCTGATCCAAAGCGCTCAACGCTCTCGCTTGCCCCCACTCGAAATGATGCCGCTCCCGCTCCGACCGGGCCAGCGCACCCGCCCGTTTCCAAGCCAGCAACGCGGCTTGAGGCTCGCCGCGTTCCAGGCGGCTCTGACCGATGCAGGCCCAGACGACGCGTTCCTGCGATATCTCGCGAGCGGTCGCTTGCTCCTCCGGCCGCCACGGGCCGCACCAGGCTCCCGTCTCGACCGCCCTGTCAGCCAGGCGGGCGATCACGTCCGGCGGCCAGCTGGAATCGGCCGGCCGCTGCTCGACCGCTTGTTGCCAAAACCCCGGATCGCCCAGCGGCGGGTGGCTGGCCAAAGCCTGCCCGGCCCGGCGGACGGCCGACTGCCAGGCCTCTCCGGCCCCCGCAAATTGGCCCGCCTGCTGCAAGGCTTCGCTCCGGGCCAGCCGCAGCTGGGCTTCGTAGTACGGCGGACAAGCTTGCGCCGCCCGCAACGTCTCCTGCAGCACGGCCGCCGCCTCCGCCGCTCGACCGGCACGCACCAAGGCCTCGGACCGCAACTGCCCCGCGTCCAAGACCCACAGCAGGGGCCACGAATCCTCGCCTCGCGGTAGCAGCTCGATTCGTAACGCCTCCGCCGGACGCCGCTGCTCCAGCCGCGCAACAAACTCGGCTCGCCGGCCCGCGTAACGCGCAAAAGACTCCGGCTCGCGTTCCCTCGCAGACCACAACTCCTGCCAGCCCGACGGCGACTCCGTTCCAAATACCTGGGCGTCGTGCGCCGATGAAATGACCGTCAACACGGCCGCGCCGATAGCGTCCGGCGGCGAGCTGCGGAGCAGCTGCCAAGCCACGTCCGGATACCGTTGGACCAGCCGCGCCGCGCTCTCCCGCCGCTGCTCGGCCAGAAGTTCGGCGACTTCCAACTGCAGACGCGGGGGCGAGAGAGCGGCCGCCGCGGCACGCGGAAATGCCGAACCGCCGCCCTCCACCCCCACGCCTACCGCCCGCGCATCACCCACGACACTTTTTCGAGCCGATACGTCCGGACGCAGTAACGCGTCCAGCGTCCATGGGCCCGCGGGGACGATCGTACAACCAGCCGACAGCAACAGCAGCCCGGCCAGCACGGCACGTGCAAGAAAACGATTCTCCGCCATGCTTCTAATACCTCGGTGGATGGACACTGTGGAAGCGGAATCGGTTCTCCAGCTCGTTGCAGGGCGGCGTGGGACGCACCGCCTCCCACGGGGCGTGCGAGTTCATCGTCGGCCGACCGTCGTAGGCGTTCGGGTGAATGCTCAGCTCCCGCAATAACGCCTCGCTCATCGCCGCCGACTCCGGCGGTGTGTTGAATACATACGGCCGAATCATGATCAGTGTCTCTCGCCGCTCACGCAACGTCGCCTGACGCCGAAAGAAAAATCCCACCAGCGGCAGCTTGCCTATCACCGGTACCTCGGCGCGGATGTCACTTACCTCCTCCTCGATCAATCCACCCAAAACGACCGTCAGACCGTCCTTGGCCACAATCGTCCCCGTCGCCGTCTGCCGACCAACCGTGTCCACACTCACCTGCTGTACCCGACCCTGATTGTCCAAAACCGGTATGCTGGCACCACCCGGACTCTTCCGCGATTGCTGCTGGGCAATCCGTAACGTCACCGTCCGGTCGGCATTGATGCTGGGCGTGATCAGCAGCAACTGCCCGACATCCCGCAACTCCGTAATCGGCGTACCTAGAATGTTGGTCTGCGTCGTGCCGGTGGCCACAATCTGCGGCGATTCGAAACCGATCGTGAACGGCTCGGTCTGCCCGATGAAGATCCGACTGACTTCATTGTTCGCAGTTAACAGCAGCGGCGTGGCCATCGTGGTCACCCGGTTCTTGCTCTCCAATAACTGCATGCGGAATCGGAAATGGTCGCTGACGAACTGGAACGTCAGATCCTCCTTGCTGGCCACATTGTTCCACGCACTGGATGTCTCGGGGCTGATCGCCGAATCACGCCGGCCGCGGGGCGAGTCGATCCGGTCCGGGTTGTCCGACATGGGCGGCAACAGATCGCCCGTCGCAAAACCCCCAGCTAACGTCCCGGAATCCGAAAACTGATAATCAAAGACCGAATTGAAATCGTCCCCCAAGGCAACCGAGAGGATCTTGACTTCCAATAACACCAAGGGAGTCGGTACGTCCAGACGCTGGATCAGCTCGGTGATCTGCTCCATCGTCCGCTCGTCACTGGTGCGGACGACGATCTGGTTGTTGCGTTGGATCACCGCCACATAGATGATGGCCCGGCGGCGGCGGAGCAGTTCGTCCAGACGCGTTTGATCCCAATCCGCCTCCTGCTCGGCATAATAGGCTTCCAGGACCGCGATCTCCTCCCCGGACAACTCCTCGAAACGCTCGAGTCGCGGCAGCTGGCGGGTGTCCCGCCGCTCACGCTGCGCCCGCACGTCGCGCGCCATGTCCTGGCCCCGGCTGCGCCCGAATCCCGCTCCGCTCCGGCCCGTGCCCGTTCGGCCCGCTGCGCCCCGACTCTCCGTCCCGAATAGCCCCAAACCCTCGCCCCGCTCGTCCACCATGTCGAAACGCTCGAATCGCTGCTGCAAATCCTCAAACTGCGTGTCCCGGCGGCTGTCGTCCAGCGTCAAATAAACCCGATCCCCGAAAATGCTCTCAATCGTGCGCGCCACATCCACCGGGTTCGGATATAACAGCGTGAAGACCTCCGTCTGCTCGTCCCGAAACGTCGCCAGGTCGCGGTCGTACTCTTCCGTGGTCGAAACATGCAATACCCCGCTCTCCGGTTCCACGCGGGTCCATAAGTTGTTGGACTTGGCCAACGCCTGGATCACATGGCTGGCCGTGACGTTTCGCAGATAGAGAGAAACCTGCTGTTCCCCCGCGGCGCGCGAAGCGACCGCGTTGATCCCGGTCTGCTCGGAAAACAAACGTAAGGCGTCGACCAGCGGCAAGTCGCGAAACTCGAACAGCTCGAATACCGGCTCGGCCGCCGCCGCGCGCGACGGACGTGCCGCAGAAATCGGCGGCAAAGGCTCGCGATCCGCCGCCTCGGCAGACGGTCCCCCGGCCCACTCCAACTCGCCACGCCCCACCTCGCCACGCCCCACCTCGCCATGCCGCACCTCGCCATGCCGCACCTCGGCTCGCCGCAGCTCGCCACGCGTCGCATCCGCTCGCGGCTCCAGGTCGGCATCGGTTACCACCGCCGTGCTCGAATCGCCACGGGCCGGTATCGGCAGCGGCGACACGGCCCCCGGACGCGTTGACCGCGGACGCTCACCCGCCGGGATCTGCCATTCCGCCCGTTCCCCCCGCGCAACGCCGAGCCCGAGCAGAGTGAACAAAAATGCCAACCACCATCCGCGATACTGTCCGTCCATGGACTGCGTCTCCTCGCTCAGCTGCACTCGCTTGATTCGTATCAGACCGTGCCCGACAAACCCTTCCCCGGGCCGCGGAAACGGGCTCGGAGAACCGCCTAGTGCCGCAAATCACAATTGTTAGGCCACCAATGCCGGAAATTGCTTGCTGCGTCTCCCCGTAGGTTATGTACCGTCAATTGCGATTTGCGGCATTAAAGTTCCCATCGATCCGCCCACATGGGTCTGTATATCCGCCCATGTGGGGCCGGAGATCCGAGACGGACTTGGGTTCTCCGAGGCCGACGCGGTTTTTCGGGTCTTTAGAGTACGGTGGTGAAGCCGGGCATGGCAACCGGGTACCGACCTTCCTCATCCGCTTGGACCGGGGCTTCCGAGTCCATGGTGAGATCGTCCAAGCCGGGTGCCAGTTCCAAATCCGATGCGATCGCTTGGTCCCAGGTGATCATCTGACCGGATTCCGAGGCCATTCGCCCGAGGATCCCCGTCAGGCAGGTTTTGGCACACCGTTCGGTCTCGTTCATCGGATCGTCGTTGCGGATCGCGGCGAACAGGGCGTTCAATTCCAGCTGGTACGAATCCCCGCTGGGCCCTTGCTGCCAAACCCGGTTTTCCGCGGTCTGGTCGTAGCTGTTGTACAATTGCTGGTTGCCGATGCCCTCGCCCAGCATCGCGGAGCCTTGGGAGCCGTGGGCGATATTGCCGAAGAAGCCCCAACAGTTGGCCATGTGGCGGCCCTGTGCGAACATCCGCGTCCCGTCGGCAAAACGATACTCGACCGCGTAATGGTCGAACAACTGATCCGGTTCCGTCCGCACTTGACGCCCGCCCTGGCCCTGGGCGGACACGGGCCAGGCGTTCTTGATCCAGCAGCCGACGTCCAGGTTGTGGATCAGCCAATCCAGCAGGAAGCTGCCGTTGACCCAGGTGAAATTGCTGTAGTTCTGGATCTGGTGCGCCAGTTCGCTCATCCCCGCGGCTCGGGGGCGCAGGCCCAGCGGTCCATGCTGGCGGTAGGCCCAGCAGGTAACGACATCGCCGATCGCCCCGTCGTGGATCCGCCGCACCACCTCCTGGACCTCGGGCCGATAACGCTGGTTCAATCCGCCCACAATTTTCAGGTTCTTTTCCTGGGCCTGTTCTCCCGCCCGCAGCACGCGGCGGACACCCGGGGCGTCGACGGCAAACGACTTCTCCATGAACACGTGACAGCCCTTTTCCACGGCATATTCCAGATGGATCGGACGGAAGGCGGGGGCCGTGGCCAGCAGTACCACATCGCCCGGATCCAGCGTGTCGATCGCTTGGCGGTATCCGTCCAAACCGACAAAACGCCGCTCCGGTGGCACGTCGACCGCCTGCTTGAATCGCTCGCTCAAACCGCGGTAACTGGTCTGCACCCGGCCTTCGAAGAAATCACACAGCGCCCACAACTTCTGGGGACCCGGCGTGGATAACGCGTTCGCGGCCGCGCCCGTGCCACGCCCGCCACAGCCGATCAGGACCACCTTGATCGTGTTGTTCTCGGTCGCGTGAACCCGCGTTCGCAGCCCGCTGGCGAGAGCCGCACCGCTGAGCGCCATCCCCGAGTGTTTGAGAAAATCGCGGCGGGACGAGGTGGGTTGAGACTTGTTGTCAGCGTTCATTCCGGACCTTTCTGTAAAAACAACGGGAATTCCCTTATCAGCCCCCCCCCGCAATGAGAGGCTCTGGCAGCCACATATTCCAGCTGGACTCTAGTATGAAGCCGGACTGCCGCACCTGCAATCCCGCCTGCGAACCGCGAGGTACCGAAAAGGTTTACCCCAATCGGGTAATTTCAGTATTACATTTTCAGGGGGCAGGATTGCGTCGGGTGGGGGATGTGGTTGATGCGGTGGGAGTGCTTGGCGGTGGGTTCGTGTGTTACCTCTTGAAGAGGGCCATTACTTTTCTGCATGGGACTTCTTGCTGTAGATTGAGTTGGCCCAGGCGGACAGCTACAATCGGCGGATATTCCGGTCACCTGCTGGTTGTTTTGGGGAGGCCTGCTTGGCTGCTTCCGGTCGCATTTCGCCCGGACTGGGAAGCCACCGAAACGGCCCAATTTGTCAAGGAGTTCGTTTGATGAGCCGCTTGCCGAAGACTTTGCCGACCGCGTTGCACGTCGTTGTGCTGTTGCAAATTGCAGCTGGCGGGGCCCTGACCGATGAAACCGCGACTCCCGCTGGACCCTGGTTGCGGGTGAGCGAGAGCGAAACGCGGATCGAGATCGAAACCGAACAGTTGGCAGCGGCCATTGCGAAACGGGAACCCAAGCACTGGATGACCGGTATCGAAAAAGGTTCGTTCTTAGACAAAGCCACCGGTTTTCGCGAAGTGGGTGACGGCCTGATGGTCGTCGACTGGCTGATGGAACCTGGCAGCGACGCAGCCTGGAGCGACGCGGTGATCGCACCCGACGGGCATGGGGTGGGGCGTTATACCTGGTACACGAACGAGACCGATCCGGCTCGGCGGGAATATGCCCGACTGGCTCACGGCACCCGCCACCGCAAACGCATGATCGAGGGCCCCCAATTGTGCCATCGGATGAAACCTGTCCAGCCGGAAATCATTCGGGGTGACGACTTTGTGGCCGTCCGGACGCGTTACCGTTTCGAGTACGCTGCGCCGGGACGCCAGCCGGGTTCCCAGTGGACTCAATTGGTTGTCTTTCCCCGCGGCGTCCGTTACTTTCTGTTGATGGATCGCACCGATCCGGTCAACGATTCTGACGAGATGTTCCTGCGCAACGACACGCCG
>SLMF01000735.1 GCA_007133715.1 Planctomycetaceae bacterium | reverse complement strand
TTCATTTCTTGTGACACTCGCATGCACAGCGCGACCTTTACGAATCCAATTTGCGGGTGCGATCGATCACGTGACGGCACGTGGAGATGGCCGACAACGGCGGTGCTTTCGTCTCCAGCAGCCCCCTCTGTCGCGCGGATGCAGTACGATCCGCTGGCAGCCTATCGGGTGCATCGCCATACCACTGCCACGCTGTGGGCAGTGCCTCCCTCTTGGTATATTTCCATTACCCCGGTTGGGATCAGCGGGCGGCGGGAGTTGACATGGATCTCATCAAAATCTCACCACCGCCGCTCCGTTGCATCCCATGGTTCTGGCGTTCCTTCGGTCTGGGATTCGTGCTCGTGCTCAGCGAAGCGGTGCTCGTAATCGTAATCGATCTCAGCATCATACTCTGCGCTGGACTCGGCGACACCCTCGAATTTCATCGTCATCCGGGTCAGCATCGCGACGATCCGATGCAGCATCGCTTTCATCGCAGCATCATCCTGCACCTTGATGCCTTTCGTTGTCAACACGTCCTGAATCGCGGCACACTCCAGAGCAGAACCGCGAGCGATGTCGAGAGATCGAGCACCGTCGCTACGCGACTGAGCACGAGCACGAGGGCTGATCGCCAGAACATACCGGCTACCTGATCCGCAGGGCAGAAGGCGCGCTCGGGCAGTCAAGCAACCTGCGGTTGGACCTCGAAAACATCGCACGACTCCTCACGAATGCCGACTAACAGGGTCTGCCCCCAAGATTCTCGGTACTGGGGTTGGTCGCCAGGGCCGCAAACCGGCGGAGGAGCTGGTGCGAGGTGGGGGTATCTCGGATTGCTCGCAACAAAGGTTCAACGTGGCGTCCTGCCGCAGCCAACTCGGTTGCCTGCTCTCTGAGATAACAGGCCATGATCCCGCGATGAAATTCCGGATGAAACTGGACGCCCCAGGCACAGGTACCGGCCCGGAAGGCATGATGCGGCTCGAAGAAATTTCCGGCCAAGCGGGTCGCGCCGGGCGGTAAATCCAGGACGGTCTGCGCATGGGTGACATGCGCGGGGAAACCGGTCGGCAGCTCCGAGAACAGGGGGTCTGTTTGACACGCGGGTGCCAGTTGGATATCCACCGTTCCGATTTCCCGGCCGCCGGGATGGAAACCGACGCGGCCCCCCAACGCGTCGGCCAGTAATTGGTGCCCAAAGCAAATCCCCAACAAGGGTACCTCGGCCTCAATCAGCGAAGGAAGCCAGTTCCCGACCGAGACACTCCACGCCGGTCGCTCGGTGACCATCGCATGCGAGCCCGTGACGACCACCCCACGGCAGTTTCCGGCGACCGGCAGCGGGTCACCGGCGACCACGTCGACCACCTGGACTTGGTCTTCGGCCAGCTGCAATCCCAGGCGAACCCAGTCTCCAAAGTCACCCCACTTCTGAAGGGTTTTAGGAAACGTAGTTCCGGTTTTGATGATGAACAGAGAGTCCATACGTGAGCTCCCCCGTTTGTATAGAGTTTCCGCTGGTTTTTACAAGAGGCGGGGCGTGTGTCGCGTGCCGGGTTGCGGTTCCCGGTCCCGTCAGTCCGCATATTGCGTGGCGCGCGGCGGTCATGATAGGATGAGACGCGCGTGTGTGCGCTATTTGACTATTTCCGACTCTCCGTAGTTTCCAAGGAGCATCCTCATGCAGCGTTGCGAGCAAGCCATTTCATTGGGGCAGGCACCTGTCAGCCGTCGCCAGGCATTGAAGGCCGGGGGTTTGGCGGCCACCGCTGCTTTGGCCGGGTCGCGGGTCCCCTGGGTTCACGCCGCCGAAGACAACACCATTCGTCTGGCCCTGATCGGTTGCGGCGGCCGCGGGCGGGGAGCGATCGGTAACGCGATGGCGACCGGAGCACCGGTGAAGTTATACGCCATGGCCGATTTGCATGAGGATCGCGTGTCGGCTTCTTACAACGTGTTGCACCAACATTTTGAAGACCGGGTGGACGTGCCGCCCGCGCGGCGGTTTTCCGGCTTCGACGCCTACCGCCAAGCCATCGACTGCCTCCGCCCCGGCGACATCGCCATGGAGTGTTCCCACGCCTACTGCCGGCCGCTGCACATCGAGTACGCCGTGCGGAAGGGCATGCATCTATTCATGGAAAAGACGTTTGCCGCCGACCCGGCCGGTTGCCACCGCATCCTGGCGGCGGGCCAGCAAGCTCAGGAAGGCAATCTGAAGGTCGCGGCGGGGCTGCAATGCCGTCACAGCGTGGCCCGTCAGGAAATGATCGAAAAAGTGCGGGCCGGTGAATTGGGTGACATCCCCCTGGTGCGAGCCACCCGCAGTTGTGGTAGCAATTTCCTGGCCAAACCGCCCGCCGATGTGGACCACGTGGCGTGGCAGATCGCGCGCGGAATTCACTTCCTCTGGGCACGCTCGGGGATCCTGCTGGAATTGCTGATCCACCAGATCGACGAATGCTGCTGGGTCATGGACGGTTGGCCGATTTCGGCGACCGGCTCGGGGACGTCCTCGGATCGACCGGACAACTGCAGCCAGAACATGGGGGATTACAGCATCGAGTACACGTTTGCCGATGGCGGCAAAGCGGTGGTCGAAGGCGTCTCGCCCTTCGCCACGTTCATCCACGGTACGCGGCGGGCGGCTCAGTTCTCTGGCGACGTGCATCGCGCGACGGTGCATACCTACCGGGGCACCGAGGTCGACGACGCGCAAATCGACTGGGCGGCGGATCGCGAGCCGCATAATCCTTGGCAGGCGCAATGGAACAACTTCATGGCCGCCATTCGCGAGGATCAACCGTTCAACGAGACCGAGCGGGCGATTCAGGCGAATCTGGCGTCGCTTATGGGGCGCGCTGCCGCGCACATGGGGCGCACGGTCACTTGGCAAGAGATGCTCGATTCGCGTTTTGCGTTCTCGCCCCTGGTGGACGAGCTGGAGTTCGGCGGTCCCGCCCCGGTGCAGCCGGATGCCGAAGGCAACTATCCGGTGCCCCGTCCCGGGCAGTGGGTCGAGATCTGAGTGCGGCACGTGCTGTGCGGCAGTATTCGAAGGCATGGTCTCACCCGTTCGCGGGCCCTTCTCGGGCTCGCATTTCGCCGGGATTCCTTGACAAATGCCGTCATCCGCCGAGCTGACGCCGAACGTCCGAACCATCGTCTTCGACGCGACGGTGGACGGCAAACGCTACGGGCCCTGGTTCGACTGCATTGTCGGCGTGGAAAGACGGGAAACGACCGCGGCCCGCCCCGCCGGGGCCCGACGCGGTGTTCGTAACTGGCCGCTACGCCAGCAGCCGGTTTGCAAGCCTGTTTACCAGAACCCACTTTAACAACACGTGGGGTCGCCGGATGCCGCTTCCGTGCGCGGCGCCCGTTGCCCCACACCACAACGAAAGGACCGTCATGATGGCTCGCAGGACGATTCTGACCGCCTTGATCGCCGTCGCCCTGGCGGCAGGCAGCCCGTATTGCGGCACGGCCGCGGCCGGCGAGCGCACGCTGACGCGTGCGGAGCTGATCGAGAAGATCTCTGGCTTCTGGATCGGCCAATTGGTGGGAAACTATCTGGGGTTCCCGTTCGAGAATGTATATGTTGAGGAGCCGATTCCGATCTTGGTCGACCGCTATTACACGCCGCTGAATGCGGGCGACCTGCGCATGAACCGCCACGACCACCGCGCCTTTGTGCCCTACATGTTCACCGCTTTTGACGGTGCCTACTCGGACGACGACACCGACATCGAGTTTGTCACCCTGCACGCGGTGGAGAAGTACGGACTGGACATCAACTACGAACAGATTGCCGGGGCATGGAAGCGGCACATCAACCGGCGGATTTGGGTGGCCAACCGGACCGCCCGCGGCCTGATGGACAAGGGGCTTTTGCCCCCCGACACCGGCCGGAAGGAGAACAACCCCAACTGGTTCCAAATCGACCCTCAGTTGGTCAACGAGATCTGGAGCGCATTCTACCCGGGCATGCCGCGACGGGCTGCGGAGCGGGCCGAGTGGGGCGCCCGGATCACCAACGACGACTGGGGCGTCCACCCGACCATCGCCTACGCCGTCATTATCAGCGAGGCGTTTTTCGAGGACGATCCGGTGAAGCTGGTGAAGAAGGCCCACGCGTACATTCCGCCGGACAGCCCTTTCCACGAGGGCATGGCCGACGTGCTGCGCTGGCACGCCGAGAACCCCGACGACTGGCGGGCGACCCGTCAGAAGCTGCACGACAAATACTACCGTTACCGCCGCGGTGATTACCAGGCGCCGGTCTCGGTCGTCTCGTCGCTGATCAACGGCCTGTGCGGTATCTTGGCCATTCTGTATGGCGAAGGCGACTTTCTGCAAACGGTGGGCATCGCCGTCAGCGCCGGCTACGACTGCGACAACCAAGCGGCCACCTGCGGCGGTCTGCTCGGCGTGATGCACGGTGCCGGGGTGATTCCCGAAAGCCTGACCCACGATTGTCTGCCCCGCGGCCGCTGGGATCAGCCGTTCAACGACACGTACATCAACTACAGCCGCGACGACCTGCCGATCCACAACCGCATCTCCGACATTGTCGAACGCATTGCCGACGTGGCTGAACAAGCCATCCTGCGTGAGGGCGGTCGGAAAGTCGAACGCGACGGCGAGATCGTCTACATTATCCCGTCGGGGAGATAGGACAAGGCCTGGGAAGGCATCGGTTGACGGGCAGCCCCTCGATTCCAGCGAAGACCGCTACGATCGAAGGCGGGATGTTTCACACGGGAGTCGAGGCGCGGCGGCCGGGTCGGCGACGCCTGGCCACCAGGGAGAGAATACATGATGCGCAAGAAAAGACAGGTCTCGTTGCTCGCTTGCTGCCTGTGGTTAGGCGGCACTTGCCTCCTGCTGGCGGCGGAAACGGCCCCGGCTGTTTTCTGGACAACCGGCAAGAACCTGATGCCGCAATGGGGCTTCTACCCGCTCGGCCAAGCCTATGGTGATACCGAACCGCTGGACGGACACGCGGCCTGGACCGCTGGCGGTACGGCCGCACTGACGTGGGTCGCCGAGTTCCCGGCGGCCGGGGAATATCATTTCTGGGTCCGCCGCTTTGGTGGCGGCCAGGCTACGGTCACGGTGAACGAACTGCCCCTGGAGCCCGGGCGGGGCGGGCCTGGCGGCGGCCGCTATGTCTGGCGGCACGAGGGCGTGCGCCCGCTGACCGCGGGGCGACACCATATCGACATCACCGTGGCCCGGAGCATGTTCGACGCCATTCTGATCAGCAGCGACGCGGACTTCCGGCCCGAGGGGGCCAACCTGCCCGAGCCGGTCCGCGAGCCGATCCGGCGGGCGACCCGCGGTTACCGCTGCGACCGTCATCTGGAGCAGGCAGCGGGCGGGCGGCCGTTCGTACTTGGCCGCCTGCCACGCTACGAAGAAGTGTTCTGTGACTGGGTACCCGCGAGCGAGGACGTGTTGGAGGACCGTCTGCAGCTGTGGGGCGCGGCCAACCAGCATCTGACCGGCACCTTTGGTATCCGAGCCTTGCAGGACATTCCCTCGCTGGAGGTCCGTCTGGCGGAATTGACCGGCCCGGACGGAACGCTTATCGAGCGCGCGAATCTTGACCTGCGCGTGGTCACGGTGCGAGAAAGGATCCAGGTGCTGTTCGCCGAGCATGGTGCCTGGAACAGACGGCGTGGCGAGGCGGCGGAAATGCTCTTGCGTGACAGCCGCACCGGGCAGCCGCCCGCCGGCCCGCAGGGCGGATTCGGTGGCGGTTGGTGCGCCACGGCGATCCCGGCCCGCCAAACGCGGCAAATCTGGCTGACCCTCGATATGCCCGCAGACTGCCAGCCGGGCGTCTACCACGGCCAGCTGCTGCTCACCGCGGGCGACAGCCACGCTGCCCTGAACCTGGAAGTCGAGCTGCTGCCGCTGGACCTCAAACCGGTCGAAGGTTATTTCTCGATCTACCATCCCCTCAACCCGGTCAATCAGGAGAGCCCCCACTTTGTTTGCGAGGCACGTTACCGCGCCGAACTCGAGGATATGGTCCGGCATGGTTTGAACACGGTCACGCTGTACGGAGGCATCGAGACCCTTTCGCTGGCCCGCGAGGCGGGTATGACGGCCGCCCCCTGCCTGATGCGCTGGCCTGACGGCAGGGCGAACGCCGAGTTGGAGCAGGCCCGAGCGATGGGTTTCGAGGGGCTGCTCTACTATGGTGTCGACGAACCCCGCAGCGAGGAGGCGATCGAGAGATGCCTGCGCGAGGGCCAGCGGCGCCGGGAACGCGACCTGACGATGATGGCCGCCATCAATTCTCACCAGGCCTGGGAACCACTGCGGGATGTCCTGACGCACCCGGTTCTGGTGATCTATCATTTCGGTGGCCGGAACAACCCCGCGGTCCTCTACGCCCGGGAACAAGGGTCCTTGCCCATTTCCTACTGGATGACGAACGTTTCCTACCCGCTCTGGTACCGCGGCCTGGCCGGGCTCTACAATCGAGCCTGCGGTTATCTGGGAACCGCTCCCTGGGCCTATACGGATTTCGCCGATGCCGACCGGAAGCACGATCCGGACGTTCTTTCGCACCAGGTGACGTATCCGGACGAAGACGGCCTGCCCATTCCGACTTTGCAATGGGCCGCTTTCCGTGCCGGGATCGACGACGTCCGCTACCTGCAGGCGTTGGATCGGGCGATTGAAGCGGGTGCGGCAAAGTTGGGGGAAGAATCCGCGCCCGAGGGCTTGCGGGAGGCGGTCGAGACCGCCCGGGCGATCCGGGCAGAGCGTTTCGAATCCCTCGGCGGCCGCTGGTTCGAGTACCTCTGCCAGACCGAGATGGCCACGCTCGAGGAAACCCGGCACGAATTCGCTCAGGCCATTGTCCGGATCAACCAACGGCTGCCTTGAGAGCCGCTGAGCATCTGCCGAGAAATTACCGTCGCTTGGGATTATGCGAGCGCTGATTGCGCTGTGCTTGGTGGGTTCAGCCGGTGCGCTTCGTACTCGTACTCGAGCAACTCGCTGGCCGAGGTCTGCGTTCGTTGGATCAACCGAGTCAGCTGCGACCCAATCCGTCTTCAAGCGGATTGACCACTTCGGTTGGATTCGTCATCCGGCGTCTGGCGAGTACGAGTACCGGCTGACGCCTGCGTACGAGCACGAGTACCGTTGCACTGAGCACGAGTACGACCTGATGCCAGAACCGCGGTGCCGACAGCCGAAGTCCGCTCACCCTCCCGGGCCGCGGTGGCGGATGCCACAGGGCCGTGGCGTCCGTGTCGAGGGGGCGCGATGCCGTTCAGCTGGCCGGGGCCTCGGCCGGCCTTTCATCGGCGATGCGGATCGCCGTGCGGGCCAGGTTCAGAATCAGCAGGCCCAGCACGGCGATGGCCAGTCCTAAGAGGACGTAGATCAGGGCGGGCCAGCGTTCGGTCCAGGGCAAGGGCTGG
>SLMF01000414.1 GCA_007133715.1 Planctomycetaceae bacterium | reverse complement strand
GTGCCGCTCGGGTGACGCAGGCGACGGTTTTGGGATGAATCGTCGCGTGTCAAGGAACGACGTCTGCTAAGCAAGGAGTGCTCGACGTGAGAATGATTTGTACCGCCACTCTGGTGGCTCTTGTCTTTTGCCTCGGGCTCGCGGCTTCTGGGGCCAGTGCCCAGACGGGCACGAACGTGGCTGTGGTCGATATCCCCCACGTCTTCAAGAACTTCACACGGTTCAAACAGGCGATGGAGGACATCAAGCAAGATGTCGACGGCTTCCGGGATTACATGAACGAGAAGCAGAAGCTGTTGCGGTCTCAGGCGGAGAAGCTGCAATTGTACAAGGCCGGCACCGAGGAGTACAAGGAAGTCGAAGAGAGCATCGCCCGGCTGCGGATGGAAGTCGAGCTGGAGCGTGCCAAGCGGCAGAAAGACATCATGGAGCGTGAGGCGCGCGTCTACTTCAACGCCTATCGGGAGGTGGAAGCCGCGGTGGAAGCGTTTGCTTCGGAGCGACGGATCGGTCTGGTGTTGCACTACAGTGGCGAGGAAATGGATCCGAATTCGCGTGATTCGATCATGCAGGGGATCAACCGGGTGGTGGTGTACCAGGACCGGTTGGATATCACCCGCATCATTCTGGACCAGCTGAACCGTGGCACGCCTTCGACGCCGACGGCGACGCGGCCGATCATTCCGGGCCAGTCGACCAACTACTGAGCGGCAAGGGTGTCTTTTGCAGCTGCGGGTGAGACCTTGGCAGAATATCGACGAGCTCAACGAACTCTCTCTCGTCCAGCCCGGGTATCGGGATACGGATACTGGAGCGGACAAGACGTGATGGTCGAATTCCGTCCTGCGGCAGCCGGTACGGGGATCGTCTTTGTCCGTGGTGACCGGGAACCACCGCACCGGATTCCTGCCCGAGTGCAGCATCGGCTGGAGGTACCTCGCCGCACGACGCTTGGGATCGGCGGGGTCCGGGTCGAGATGGTCGAGCACGCGATGGGCGCCTTGAATGGTCTAGGCATCGACAACTGCGAGGTCTGGATGGACCGCGCGGAGATGCCTGGCTGTGACGGTTCCAGTCTGCCGTTTGTTGAAGCGCTTCGGGAAGCCGGGAGTGTCACCTTGCCGGAATTGCGGCCGCAGCTGGTAGTCCGCCAACCGTTGCGGGTCGGCACGCCCGCTTGTTGGGTGGAGGCTCGACCCTCGCGAGACGGGAGATTGAGCCTGGAGTGTCTGATCGACTATGGCCCGAGGGGTCCGATCGGTCGCCAGCGGTTCCGGATCACGATGGATACGGCGGCATTTTGCCGGGAATTGGCCCCCGCCCGCACGTTCTTGCTGGAAGCCGAAGCGTTACACTTACGGCAAAGGGGCCTGGGGTTGCGTGTGACTCCCCGCGATCTGCTGGTCTTTGATCAGCGGGGTCCGCTGGAAAATCAGCTGCGCTTTCCAGATGAATGCGTGCGTCACAAGACGCTGGACATGGTCGGTGATCTGGCACTGGCCGGCCAGGATCTGGTGGGGCATTTCGTCGCCCACTGCAGTGGCCATCGTCTGAATGCGGCCCTGGTGAACGCACTGCTTGAACGGCAGCGGGATGACATCGCTTACAAGAAGACGGCCTGAACGGGAGCGGCGGTACATCCCGTTGACGAAACCAAACTACCCATCACAACTTGGCTCGTAACGAGGCTCGCACGGAGGCGCTCGGGGTATGGTCGCGACGATCTCGGAAATGGCAGTCGTCGATCCCCGCGCGGAACTCGCGGAAGACGTCGAAATCGGACCCTTCTGCGTGGTCGGGCCCCACGTGCATCTCGGACGTGCCACGCGGTTGATCAGCCAAGTGACGCTCAGCGGCCGCGTGCGGTTGGGCCAGCAGAATACGCTGTACCCCGGCGTGGTGATCGGTGCCGAACCCCAAGACGTGACCTATCGGGGCCAGCCGACTCGGGTGGTGATCGGCGACCACAATGTGATTCGCGAAGGCGTCACTATCAACCGGGCGTCGGACAAGGATCGGGGCGTGACCCGGATCGGCAGTCGCTGCTATCTGATGGCCTGCAGCCATGTCGCCCACGACTGTCAAATCGGCGACGGGGTGATCCTGGCCAACGGCACCCTGTTGGCCGGCCATGTGCGGGTCGAGCCCCATGCGACTTTGTCGGGCAACGTGGGCGTGCATCACTTTACAACCATCGGCAGCTACAGCTTTGTCAGCGGTTTGAGTCGTGTGCTGCACGATGTTCCGCCCTACATGCTGGTCGAAGGCAGTCCGGCCCGGCCTCGCTGTTTGAATCGAGTCGGTTTGAAGCGGCACGATTTTTCGGAAGAAACCCTCGAAGCGTTGACCGAGGCGTACCGCTTGATATACCGCACCCGGGTGGGTTTAGACCATGCCCGCGAGGTGCTTCGCAACAGGGGTCAGTTAATACCCCAAGTAAACCATTTTCTGAACTTTGTCCAGGAGCAACAGGAAGGGCATTATGGCCGCGCGCGTGAGCGACGGCGCGCGGCCTGAAGTTTTCCTGAGGCTTCCTCGCACCCCGGAGGGTGAGTCATGAGTCCTCGAAAGCTACGCGTCGGCGTTATCGGCGCGGGACATCTGGGAACCATCCATGCCCGTCTGATCCGCACGATTGATGACGTGCAGTTGGTCGGCGTGGTCGATCCCCAACCGGCGGCCCGAGAACGCATCCAGCACGAATGGGACGTGCCCGTCCACTCGGATCACCGGGCCTT
Source organism: Planctomycetaceae bacterium (assembly GCA_007133715.1). Classification (GTDB taxonomy): domain Bacteria; phylum Planctomycetota; class Planctomycetia; order Pirellulales; family Pirellulaceae; genus SLMF01. Next base: position 4,699 of record SLMF01000414.1, on the reverse strand, counting down.
GATCGGCCGGATCGACGCGGCCATTCTCGCCGCGCCCACCGAGCATCATTACTGGATCGGCATGGAGTTGGCCGAAGCCCGGATCCACCTGCTGGTTGAAAAGCCGCTGGCGCTGACGGTGGCCGAGGCCGAGGCATTGATTCAGGCCGCGCGCAGCCGTCGCTTGGTGCTGCAGGTCGGGCATGTCGAGCGTTTCAATCCGGCCTTCACCGCGGCGGCCGCCCAATTGGCCCGGCCACGGTTTATCGAGGCCGTGCGTGCCGGGGGCTACACCGGCCGTTCCACCGATGTGGGCGTCGTGCTGGACCTGATGATCCACGATCTCGACTTGGTGTTGAGTCTGGTCTCCAGTCCGGTGGTATCGGTCGAGGCGGTGGGAACCCCCGTACTGGGACCGCACGAAGACCTGGCGCATGCGCGTCTCCGCTTTGCCAACGGCTGCCTGGCCAACCTCTCCGCCTCGCGAGTCAGTTACGAAACGCAACGGCGGATGCATGTCTTCGCCGAAGACGCCTTTGCCACAATCGATTTCGCCACCGCGGCCATCAAAATCGCCCGCCCCAGCCCGCGTCTGCAGCGGGGCGAGTACGAAATCGCCGGACTTTCCGCCCCCGAGTTGCAGCAATTACGCGATAACTTCTTCACCGAGGTACTGCAACTGGAGGAGCTGCAGGTCGAGCGGCGGAACGCCATTCTGGATGAACAACACGATTTCGTGATCAGCATCCGCGCCGGGCAAACGCCCCAAGTTACGGGCGAGCAGGCTCGCGATGCGCTGGCAGTTGCCCAGCAAATACTGGATCAAATCGCCGCATCGCGCGGCCTTCCCCACGAACACGCCCCGCTGCAAGGACCCCATTGGGGCAGTGGCCCGCGAGAATCAGGTCGCCGGGCCGCGTAGATTTGCGCTGAACTCCTCCGCTCGCCACCTGCCTAGACGTCGGTGGTCGAGCTATCGGGGGCCGTCGTCACACTGGACGGGCCTTCACTCACTGCCGGACTGGGCGGGGTGGCGGGAGGTGTGCAACCGGCGGCCAAAGCAGCCAAGACGAGCAGCAGCATGCAATACCGTTTCATCATTTCCTCTTCTGTAAAGTCTGCGGGGAATACCGTGGGAGGGTGACGGCGCCAAGGTGGGTTGAGCGGCGCACGTCGGCCGACAACAAGTCAGCGGGAAACGAAGCGGCGGTTTTCCCTGCGGGCGCGACCTCACGCGATGCGAACCACGTCCCGGAACCGGCTTCGCTCCCTAAGTCTACTCGCCCAAGCCGATTCCCGCAGCCCCCAACCGGGAAAAAAACACCGCCGCTGACCATTCCGACGCTATTCTGACACGTTTTCCGGTAGGAAAAAATCTGCCGGAATCCCCAGCCCCGCCCGACCCAGTGCGGACACGTAGTCTTCCGGATGATTCACATTGACCAAACTCGCTAACTCCGCATCGACACAACGAAGCTCGGCTACCGGGAGACGGCAGGTCGGCACCCGATCAAACAACAGGGCGGGCCGCCGACAACCCTCGGCAATCAAATCCTCCAAATAAGGTAGGACGGAGAGGCGGTATACGGCAGACAACGGATGAAAATGCGGACCGTCAACCGGTACCACGATCTGCACACCCGTCAGCCGACGGATCAGCTGGCGAACTAACGCGATCTTCAAAAACGGGGCGTCACAACCGCACACGTAGGCCGCATCGGCGCGGTGTACTAAGGCCTGCAAGCCCGCACGAATCCCCTCGATGGGACCATGGCCCTGCCTTTGGTCACGCGTGACCAGAACATCCTGGGGAAGTGAGGGAAGCTTCTGGTCGGCCGAGGCCACCACCACCCGCGGGCCGGAAATCGGCTCGAGCCGACGCAGAACCCTCTGAAGAAGGGTTTCCGCACCAAATGGAAGTAGGGCCTTCGGATAACCCATGCGCTGGCTGTGACCACCGCAGAGGAGCACCGCACCGATCTTCACGGGGTTGTCTCGTCACAGAAGGGGAAGGGGATCGGTTCGGGATGCCACTGGAAGGCGACGCCCGGTAGCGTTTCGAGGAAATCTCCGCCCAAGGCGCCGGCGGGCGTCTGAAAGCCCGCTGGGACTTGGCCCGCCAGCACGCGTGCGGCGATTGCCAGCGCCGCATCCACCGTCAACCGGTACCCGTTGGGTGCCGTGACGCTGGCTTCCGCCACGCGGCCATCCGCCGCACGGGCTTGGCCCCAGAATTCGGTCTGCCCGGTGGCCAGTTCGTGCTCGTTGGGGCCCGACACCGTTCGCCGGATCCACCACCGCCCACAGCACTGGACGGGCGCCAGGCCGGCCAGTGGCAGGAGCCACCGCCACCGCCGGACCAAACGGGCTTGGCCGGGCTGCAACCCGAGTCGCACTTCGATGTTCGGGATGCGTGTGGTGTAAAAGGCCGAAGCGATATCGCCCCAGGGGATGGTCATGCTGGGTTGCGAACCGCTGGGGAAGGGCACGGTTTGCAGATCGTCGCCGACCGGCGCTGGCACGATCCGGCCCGCCCGCCGTACACGGCCCCCCCGACCAAGGTTCCGCCAGACCGTGCGGGCCGTGCCCGGACTGATCGTCGCCGCTCCCGACAACGCCAAAATCAACTGGTCCGCACCCGGTACCGCTTGGGCCAACCGAGCCGCCAGACAATCGCTGGGCACGACATCCATGCCAACCGCGGGCATCAACACGATCCCGGCCGCTACGGCTCGCTCCGTTCGCTGGGCCAGTTGCTCGATTACGTCGTACTCACCCGTAATGTCCAAATAATGCGCACCCGCAGCCAGACACGCTTCGACCATCGGTGCGGCCGTATCGCAAAATGGCCCGGCGCAATGCAAGACCAACGAAATGCCGTGTAAACCGGCAGCCAACTCCGCAGCATCCCCCAACGAAAAAACGCGGTAGCGACATCCCAAACGCTCGGCCAACGGCACAATGCTCCCCCGGGTGCGACCCGCCAGCACAGGACGCAGCCCCGACGCGACCGCCCTTTCGGCAATCAGCCGTCCCGTGTAGCCATTCGCACCGTATATCAGCCAATCGGTAGCATCATTCATGGTTGCGGGGTCTCGCGGAAATGTACGCTCACCGCACCGCTACTCTCCGCGATCCGGTTCCACTCATTCTGACAACGCAAATACAGATCGCCCTCTCGCGGCGCGACAAACGAACCTCGTTCGCCCAAGTCGAACGGATCGAACAACTCGAAATCGGACATCAGCACGCCGACCAACCGGCCGCGCCCCCCCTCCTGCCCGTCCGGACCGCAAGGCGCGTCACCGTCGGTCACTCGCCAAGTCCCCTGGGCAACGTAGTCATAGGACTTCCCACGCTCCACTCGCAGCCCGCTGGCCTGCCAACCGTAGCGAGCTTCGACCTCGACCGCCAGCCGACGTGTGGCCGTCACGGTCCGGAAAGACTGATCCCACTGCCAGCGGCACAGATCAGCCCGATAACCATTGTCCAGGGTCTCGACAAAAAAGTCGTATTCGAACGCGACTTCGCGCGCCACGGGACCGTAAACACTCTCGAAACTGGCCCCCGGCTGACCCGTCATCAGCGCGATCCCCAACGCACGGAACGGCCCCGAGTAATTCGGATTGTTCGCCAGCAGATGACACAGGGCCCAGCGCCAAGCGTAGGCCTGCCAGGAATCGCCCGTAATGTGGTCCGTCGCCACGATCTCCTGCAGTTTCTCGGGGGGCGAATTCCGTAAATAATGGATCACACGCGCGTCCACGTCCACCGCACGCTGACCCGCCTTCCAATAAGCACCCAATTCGGCCATTCCTTCCGCATACCAAGTAGGGCCCGTGCTGCCGAATGTCTGCGCACAGTAGGCGTGGACCGCTTCGTGTTGCACCACACGCGGTTCCTCACAGGAGTAGAACACCGCCCGCGTTCTGCCGCCCACGGTCCGGGATAATGCCAAACCCGCCCCCTCGCGGATCTTGGCAACCGCTTGAGGCGGCAAACTGTCAGGAGCCCAACGATTCAAATCACGTACGACATACCCTTCCAGTCGACCTGCCAGCGGATAGCCATAATATTGGGAAATCAACTCCAGCATCGTCTCGAGACGATCCAGCAGGATCTCCGCTTGACGATCGGAAACATCGGTCCGCAACAGGAAATGGGGAGAAGAAACCTCCCGAGGATTCTGGGGCTCGTCCGACAAATGACCATAACGGGCCCCCGAATCGACACCCAACTCGGCAGAAGAACCCTCCTCCGAATTTAACTCGATCTCCAACTCCTGAATGATCACGTCACCCGTGCTGAAACGGGCCGCCGCCAATCGTACCACGCGGTCGCCCGATCCGGCTCGCCGATGATCGTCACTCACCACCCGGACAATGGCGTCAGCGTCCACCTGAAATGACAGCCGGTTGCCACGCGTGTAAGGACTGGGAGGGATCGTGACCACCAACCGATCATTGCGGAACGAGTGGATGCTCCCGGATACCGTCACGTCGGCAAACTCGGTTGCCGTGGCTGCCTGCTGGTGGACTTCCAACCCCAGCGAGTCGCGATCGTCTTCCAAGAGCAGCAGTTCTTCCAGCACACCTTCCGTACGGCCCAAACGATTGACTCGAGCGGAAAAACGCACCTGCCTGCCCGGCTTCAACACGGCCAATCCCAACTGTCCCGTGATCCGCACTTCGGCGGGGAACCGAATCATGGCGGAGGTTCC
>SLMF01000522.1 GCA_007133715.1 Planctomycetaceae bacterium | reverse complement strand
CGTAGTGCGTATAGTTTTCGTACCTGGTGTGATGCGTGAATACCAGCGGCCGGCCCCACTCGCGTGCCGCCCGCAGCGCTGCGTCCCCCAGGAGAAAGGGATGATGCGCATGGATCAGTTCGGGAGCGAACGCATGCAAGCGGCGGCTGATTGCCCCCGGCAGCGGAATGCGCACCGAAAAGTCGCTGCCGTTGAAGTTCTGGATCCCCGGAACTCGCAAAACGCTCGCGGTCGACTCCGTGGCGTCCTGAAAGGTGGGGCAGACCACATGCACCTCGTGCCCCAGCGTCCGCAGGTCGTCGCGGAAAGTTTCGACCGAGCGGGCCACCCCGGAAACGTGGGGTAGGTAGGTATTGGTGAACATCACGATTTTCATGCGGCGGCCCTCTCAATCGGGAACCGGGTCCCGATGGCAGGCGATGGCAGGAGATCGCACGGGCATTCCGCACGCTCCTTCCCTGAACGACGAGGCCGGCAGGAATCCGTTCGCTCGGCGCCTCGCCGGCAAGGCCAGGCCGTGTGGCACAAGGTTTGCACGGGCCAACGGACGCCGCGCGAGACCGGTTGGATCCGGCATCGGCGGGCCCAGCCGGGCGCGAAACCCGAAAAAAAGTAAATGTCACCCCTCATCCCGAACGGATTCCCTCTCGATGAACGTCACGATTTTCGAAATGGAAGACTGGAAAGACCAAGCCTTCGCGAAACGGGCCCCGCAATACGACCTCGAATGGCGCTGCAGCCCTCCGCCAGCCAACAGCCTGTCCGATCCTACCCATACCGAGGCGATTTCGACATCCGTCTCTTCCAGGCTGGACAGCGACGTGCTGGAGCAACCGCCCCATCGCAAGTTGTTTATCACCAGCGCACGTTGTATAGATGGCTCCTTTATGGGGTGTTACGGCCTACATTTCGGGGTGTATCGCCACGAGGCATGGCTCGGCGATCCTTGATTTGTGGAGGCGGGGGCTGGATTCGCGATGAACGAAGTGCAAAAGGGATGCCACTTTGAACGAAGCGGAGAAAGCCGCTGGCGTGACCGCGGGGCGGCAGCCGCTGCCAGGTTGGCGCCCGAGTGCGACAATCTGACGGAAATCCCGTTGGCTTCACCGCCCGAATGCGGTTGATTTCGTTGGGAAGCCGTGTGGTACAAGGTTTGCACGTTCATTGCCCTGAGGGAGACCACCCGAGACCGTTTCATCACACACCCGCAGGTCCGACGGGGCCGGGAGGATGGAAATGCCTTTTTACGACTACGAGTGCAAAGAATGCGGCACGACGTTCACCCGACAGGAACGTTTCGAGGAACACGAGCGGCGGCGAAACCTGAAGTGCCCGGAATGTGGCAGCCGGAAAACCCGACCGTTGGTGTCGGCCGCTTACGTGCAAACGTCGAAAAAGTCCTGAGAGCGACCCGAACGAAAAACGACAACCCCTGAGTTCGAAGGGATTCCCTATCGATGAAAATCACGATTTTTGAACTGGAGGACTGGGAACGTCAGGCCTTCGAGGAATTGGGCTCGCAGCACGAAATCGAGTTGCTCAGCAGCCCTCTATCGGTTAAGAACGCGACCGGTTATGCCGATACCGAGGCGATTTCGACGTTCATCTATTCCAGGCTGGATCGGCACGTGCTGCAGCAGTTACCCCATCTGAAGTTGATTGCCACCCGCTCGACCGGCGTGGACCACATCGACCTGGACTATTGCGAGCAACACGATGTGGCCGTATGCAACGTACCGACGTACGGCGACAATACGGTGGCCGAACACGTATTCGCCCTGCTGCTGACGCTGAGTCACAGGATGGATCAAGCCATCGACCGCACCCGAAAAGGCGACTTCTCGCCCCGCGGCCTGCAAGGGTTCGACCTGGAGGGCAAGACATTTGGCGTGATCGGCACCGGCAACATCGGCCGGCATACGATCCGGATCGCGCGCGGGTTCGGGATGGAGGTGATCGCCTACGACGTGCAACCCGATTCCCAGGCGGCCGCGGAACTGGACTTCACGTATGTCGAGATGGACGAACTGCTTCGCCGCGCCGACGTGATCAGTCTGCACGTTCCCTCGACGCCGAAAACGCGTCACCTGCTTTCGCACGAGCAGTTCGAGCAGATGAAGCAATGTGCGATCATCCTCAATACCTCCCGGGGCGACATCATCGACAGCCAGGCATTGGTCCGTGCCCTGGCCGAGGGGAAGGTCTGCGGGGCCGGACTGGACGTGCTGCCCGAGGAGCCGGTCATTCGCGAGGAGGCCGAACTGCTCCGCTCGGTATACGAGCGGAAGCACAATCTCGAGTCGCTGTTGGCCGACCACGTGCTGATCCGGCTTCGCAACGTGGTCGTTACGCCTCACAGCGCGTTCAATACCCGCGAGGCCGTTTCGCGAATCCTGGAAACGACCGTCGACAACATCGAGTCATACATCCGGGGCGAAGGCCGAAACGTTGTCAACCAAGCGGCCGTGACCCAGTAAGGCGTTCCGACCGCCTCCCTTGACGGAGTAACTCCATGACCGGAGCAAGTTGGCAGCAAGATCGCGGAGACGCCGGAACGGGCGGGCGCCGGAACGGCGGAAGCCGCCACCTGCAACGGCGGTTTCGGGAGAGATGGATTCCATGGGTGCAAACGTGTCGGACCTGGAAATGCTGTTGCGGGCGGTGTTCGCCATTGTCGGGGCGGGGGCCTTGGGCTGGGAACGGGAACGTTACGGCAAGCCGGCCGGATTGCGAACGCAAATGATGGTCGGGCTCGGCTCGGCCATGTTCACCATGGTCTCATTGCGGCTGTACCTCGACTCGCTCCACGCGGGCGTCTCCAGCCAATTCGACCTGCTGCGAATTATCGCGGGAATCATCGGCGGAATCGGGTTCCTGGGGGCCGGCACCATCATTCAGGCACGAGGCTCGGTCAAAGGCATCACGACCGCATCCACGATTTGGGTGGTCGGGGCCTTTGGGATCGCATGCGGGCTGGGGTACTATTCGCTGGCCGGGATGAATCTGCTGCTGGCCCTGCTCGTCCTTTCGGTGTTTGGAAGGCTGGAGCGGCGTTTCCTCAGATCGCCCCTCGACCCGCCCTCTTCCGCCGAGGCCAGTCCGCTGGACGGTAGCGACGGCCCCACCAGCCGACGCGACCTGTAGCGGCCCGTCATTCTTGTTCGTGTTTCGCCGCGCATTCCACGCACCGAAAGGGAAAACCACATCAACGAAGAACTGGGGGGGGTTCTTATGGGGGGTGATTACCTTGGTGTCGCCCCGAAAACAGTGTACACAAAAGCCACCGGAGAGAGCGACGCGACCCATGAACAAAACAACCCTGTCCCATGCGCTGACGATCACCCTCTTGGTCATTGGCAGCGTCCTTTGCTCCCAGACCCGGGCAGACCTGGTCTTCGCCGACCCCTTCGAGGACTTGCGATACAAGCCGGCTGTGTACGATCGAGCGCTTCGCAACCCGATGAAAGGCTTCACCCACCGCCCCGGTCATGAATGGGCGACGCTCCGCCATCGCTACATTCGCTGGAACGAGCTGGAAAACCATGAAAGTGAGGGACTGGACACGATTCTTCAACTAAGCAACGAGCGGTTTGCCGACGGTCCGGCCAACAACCTGAAATTCATCCCTCGCGTCTACCTGCATTGGTCGCAAGACCATCAGAAGTACTGGCCGGAGGACATGCAGGAGGATGACTACACCAGCCAGCAGTTTCAGGACCGCTTGACCCGGCTGGTCGAACGGCTGGGTATCGCCTGGAACAACGATCCACGCGTCGCCTTCATCGAGTTGGGTATCTTCGGCAAATGGGGCGAACAACACTCGCCGAGTCCCACCCCGACGTTACAGCAGATCGCCGGCGAAGCATTTCAGGAAGCCTTTCCCGACAAGCTCGTGTCGGTTCGGCACGTCGGGGAATTCCAGGGATTCGGATTCGGCCAATACTGGGACTCCTGGGGCCACTACCAACAGATGTGGGGCCATGGTCGCCGGATAGCCGAAGCCAACGAGGAGGAGTCGCTTTACCTTTCAAACTACATCGGTGGTGAAGTTGCCTACGACTGGGGGCTGGGGGAAATCCAGCCTGGCGCCACACCCACGATCAGCGTGTCCGAACCCGTACATCGCGAATTCTTGATCAACTCGATTCGCTGGCTGCACGGCACGCAACTGCGCTGGATCGCCGCCTACGACCAGAACGATCCGGTGGCGCGGGCCGGTGCGGAGCAGCTGCAGCGTGTCATGGGGTACCGCTTCATTCTGGAGGAAGTCGGGTTCAACTCGATCCTTGAAGAAAATGGCCTGCAAGTCGGCTTTGTGGTTCGCAACGAAGGCTCCGCCCCCTTCTACTGCAACTGGCCGGTGGAAGTCGCCCTGCTCGACCCCGATACCCGCGAGGTCGTCTGGAACGATCAGTTCTCCGACATCGATATCCGGACCTGGGCGCCAGGCCAGCACTGGACGCCGCCACAGTGGGAGTCAATCAGCCAGTGGCCGGGCCAGGCCGTTATCGACGGCTGGTCTCGCGAGCCAATCGGCTGGGGCACGCCACCCGAAGCGCATACCGCAAGACAGGTCTTCTTTCCGGACGTGGCGCCGGGCGAGTATGTGCTGACACTCGCCGTACTCGATCCCGCCGGCATGGTACCGTCACTTCGCTTCGCGACCTCGCAATACTGGAAGGGCGGACGCCATCCGATCGGCCTGGTGGGGGTCGGCCAACCCGGCCGCGGCAAGCTGCCAGCGGAATTCCCGTTAGACGATCCAGCGCTCGACGACTCCCTGCATTACGTTTTACTCCGATGATCTTCGGGAGCCGAGCGGTCGGCGGCAGCAGGTACGGGCTTTCCATCGAAGCCCCCGCGAACCGAGCAGGCGGCCAACGACCTTCGGGCGAACAGCAAAGGCCCTCTCACGGGGTCATTTCGAGGGGGCAGACCCCGGCAGATACATTGCGAGGGTTCTTGCTATTGGGCTACAATGTGGGTTATTATGGATCGATGCCGTGGTTGCGCGACCTGTTCCTCCCATCGAGAAAGACGCTTGTATGAGCTTTGCGGAATGGCTGAAGAGTTTGGTCTCGACTCGGGGAAAGACACTTTTCATGTACCGAAGTGGAATGGCCAAGGCGAATCGTCGCGACTACAAGGGGGCGATTGCGGATTATTCGGCGGCGATCGAATCGCCTGAGATTCCGCCCGACGTCAAGGCGATGGCGATCTACAATCGGGCTCTCGCCTACTCGGCGATTCACCAGGACGCCAAAGCGGCAGACGATCTTGCGATGGTACTGGCCACGCCGGGGTTGCCTGAAAACATTCGGACAGCAGCCCAGCAGCGACGGGAGCGGATTCGACGGCGGGGCGAGTAAGACGCAGACGCTTGAATCCGACGGTTGGGTAGCGGGCCAACGTCCTGGTGACACGACGTTCCAAAATCTTGAGCGCATAAGCGCGCGTGCGGGTTTTATAGAATGGCGGCCCCCGACACGTACTTGACACCCACTGCACCTGCGCGGTGAAGCTGAACGGGCCGGACGCGCCGCCGCAGGAGTACAAGGTGCGGCCGTTCTTCTGTGCGTTCGCTCTCCGGGTCGGCTCGGTCCGAACCGCGTCAGGCTGGCGATGCGGTGTGCCACGCTGTCATACCTACCTTGGGGTGGCTCCGCTCGCGTGGCCAGGTGGCGGCGAAACAGCCACGACCCCGGGACGATCATCACGATCGCCAGTCCCCCCATACCGATGTGCATCCGAATACGGCCTTGCCCGGCGATCGCGCCTACGCGATCCTGGACCGTTTCAGCAACAAGGAGTTGCCGATGACTGACAGCGAACTGGCGGTCATGGCGATGACCCCGATCATCGGGTGCAGCAGGCCGAGCGCGGCGATGGGAATGGCAGCCAGATTGTAGAACCATGCCCAAAAGAGGTTCTGCACGATCTTCCGAAACGTTGCCCGCGAAAGGAGCACCGCTTCGGCCACCGCGCCCAGGTCGCCGCGGACGAGCGTGACGTCGGCCGCCTCGATGGCCACGTCGGCGCCGGCGCCGATGGCGATGCCCACGTCCGCTTGTTTCAGCGCAGGCGCATCGTTGATGCCGTCGCCGACCATCGCCACCAGTTCGCCGGTGCGGCGCTGCATTTCGCGAACCGCCTCGACCTTGCCCGCGGGCAACACGCCGGCGCGGACCTCGTCGATGTCGACCTGCCGAGCGATGGCTCGGGCGGTACGCTCGTTGTCGCCGGTGATCATCACGGTTCTCAAGCCCATTGCGTGCAGCCGAGCGATGGCGTCCTGGGAACCGGCTTTCACGGTATCGGCGACGGCGATCACCCCCGCCGCCCGGTCGTCGATCAGCACGAGGAAGGCGGTCTTGCCTTCGCTTTCGAGACGTTCCAGGACCTGTTCGAGGGCTCCTGCGTCGATGTCCGACTCGTCCGCCAAGCGGCGCGTGCCGACGCGCACCAGCCGGCCGGCGACCCGTCCTTGCACGCCGCGTGCGGTGATGGCCCGAAAGTCGCTCACCTGGGATATCTCGTACTCACGCTGCTTCGCCCCTTCCACCACGGCTTGGGCAATCGGGTGCTCCGACCCGACTTCGACGGCGGCGGCGGCGGCCAGAATCTCCCCCTCGTCAAACCCTTCGGCAGCGTGAACGTCGGTGAGCGAGGGTTCGCCCTTGGTGATGGTGCCCGTCTTGTCGAGCACGATGGTGCGCAGGTTCTTGAGGCTCTGGATTGCCTCGCCGCTGCGGAACAGTACGCCGCGCTCCGCCCCCATACCGGAGCCGACCATCAGCGCGGTGGGCGTTGCCAAGCCGAGGGCGCAGGGGCAGGCGATGACCAGCACGGCAATCGCCGCCAGGGTAGCCAACAGCAGGGGCGACAGGTCGGGGTTCACCCACGGCAGGAACGTCGCGCCCCACTCGAGAACGGGCCGCAACAGCTCGGCCCCCACCAGCCACACCACGAAACTGCCGGCCGCAATGACGATCACCGCGGGCACGAAGTAGCTGGTTACCCGATCGGCAAAGGCCTGGATAGGCACCTTCGAGCCCTGGGCTTCGCGAACGAGGTAGATCACCTGGGCCAAAAACGTGTCCGCGCCCACCCGCGTCGCCCGCACCTTCAGCAAACCCTCGCTGTTGACCGTCGCGCCGAGCACTTCGTCGCCCGGCCCCTTCTCCACGGGCACCGATTCGCCGGTCGCGATCGATTCGTCGACATGGCTGCGGCCTTCAGCGATCTCGCCGTCGGTGGGGATCTTCTGCCCGGGCTTGACAATCAGGAGGTCACCCGGCTGCAATTCCTTGATGGGCACTTCGACCTCCTGCCCGTCGCGCTCGACCGTCGCCGTCTTCGCGCCCAGGGTGAGCAGCCGTCGGATGGCCTGCGACGCCCGTCCCTTCGCCCGGTTCTCCAAATAGCGGCCCACCAGGTGGAACGTCATGAT
>SLMF01000742.1 GCA_007133715.1 Planctomycetaceae bacterium | reverse complement strand
TCACCCACCCCACGACCGTCACGCAATACCGCGTAATGGTCGCTGATCGCCTGGATTTCCTCCAGGAAATGGCTGATGTAGATGATCGCTTCGCCCTGATCCCGCAACTGGCCCACCAGTTGGAACAGACGTTCGATGTCGGCCGCCGTCAGACTGCTGGTCGGCTCATCCAAGACCAGCACTCGGCAATGGCCCGCCAGGGCTCGCGCGATCTCGACCAACTGCTGCTCCGCCGGGCTGAGCTTCCCTACCAGCCGGTTGAGGTGCAAATCCGGTCGCCCCACCCGCCGCAAAGCCTCGGCCGCCCGCTCGCGTGCCAGCCGCCACCGCACCCACGGCCCCCAATGCGGCTCCGCCCCCAGCACGATGTTCTCCAGCACCGATAAATCCGGTGCCAGGGACAGTTCCTGATAAATCATCGCCACGCCGGCCCGGCGCCCCTCCAGCGGATGACGCGGCTGGTAAGGCTGACCATCCAACCACATCGCGCCGCGATCCGCGCGATACGCCCCCGACAGGATCTTCACCAGCGTGCTCTTGCCCGCCCCGTTCTCACCGACCAAGGCCAATACCTGGCCGCTGTCGACCGATATACTCACCCCGTCCAACGCCACCGTCGGACCAAAACGCTTGTGGATGTCGGTCATCTGCAGGCGAGGCTTGTCGCTCATCAGCTCGGGTCCGACTTCAACGACAGAAAGAATCAGGAAACTACTGGCCCGTCACCGCACGAATCTCAGGCGTGTCCACATTCTCCGGCGTCACCACCACATACCCGGTGTCAATCAACGGCTCCACCGACTCGCCTCGCAACGCGGCAACCATTGTCTCCAGCGCCTGATAACCCATCCGCTGCGGATTCTGGCTGATCAGCGCCTGCAGCTCCCCCTGCCGCAGGCCGCGCAGCAGCTCGGTCGAACTGTCGAAACCGACAAACACCTTGCCCTCGATGCGGTTGCCCCGCAGCGCGACCAGCATCCCCATCGTCGAGGATTCGTTGACCGTAAAAATGCCATCCGCTTCCCGCAACCGATCCAGCATCCGCTCGGCTTCCTGTTGGGCCTCGCCGGCCGTCGCCCCGCCATAGCGGTTGTCGACGATCACCTCGATATCTGGATACTCCGCGATGGCGTCCAGGAAACCGGCTTCCCGCTGCATCGTGCTGGCCGAGCCCTCCTGGTACCGCAACAAGACCACTTTGCCCTGTCCGCCCAGCTTCTCGGCCAGCGTCTGACCGCCCGCATATCCGGCTGCGCGATTGTCCGTGGCGACCAGACTGAGAAAATCCCGGCCCACCTCACCTTCCAACGGCGAATCGAAGATCAGCACCGGGATGTCACGGCTGCGGGCGTCCAACACCGGACGCCGCAGCGCTTCGTGATCCAGCGGTGCCAGCGCGATGCCGTCCACCCGTTCGTTGACAAACTGCTCGACTAATTCGATCTGCTGGGCGCGATCATCCTCGCGCAAGGGCCCCCGCCAGATCAGGTTGACATCCAGATCCTGCGCCGCCTGGACCGCCCCTGCCTCGACCGAACGCCAGAACGCGTGCGTCGTCCCTTTGGGGATCATGGCGATCCGCAGTCGCCCGTCGTCCGCCCGCTGGGCCCCGGGATCAGCACATCCCCCCCAGGAAGACAGAACTGCGATCCCCAAACACACAGCCAACCACCGTTTCAACTTTGTCATCTTGTCTCTCTTCTCACGTGTCGCTGGAACGCTTGGCGGAACCCTGTCGCCGCCCCCGTCTGGACAGGCACAGCTCCATTCCCCGCATAAGAAGTATTCTAACCTCGCCGCCTACGGCTCGCGGTATAGCACAGATCGCAGCACGAATAAAGGGGGCTGGCCTCTGCGCCACCACACCCCTCAAGCGTTCGACTGAAAAAAGGGGTGCCCGCCGCGACCTGGCAGAAAGACCATCACCCGCAGCCCCGACCAACCTTCCTCACCCCCCGCCTCGGGCTCGACCTGCCTGCCTTACAGTCTCAGATTGTCCCAGTAACCGTGGTCGTCGAACGAGCCTGTTTCCCGGTCAGTCGTCGCCCTCCGCAGGGGCAGGCAGGTTCGCGAACAACAGCGTCCGCCACGAGGTATGGCCACGGCTGTAGCCCTCCGGACGCGTCCGCTCGACCGCTCGGTCGATATAGGCGACCTGCTGGCCCCGCCGGTTGACGTAGTGGTTGTACACCGTCGCGTACATCGGGCGGAGATTCCCGCGACCGGAATCCGAGATGTCTCGGTAATAATACCGCTGTTCCACACTCGTGAACGGTGTGTACTCGACATCGTACCCCAAGTTGTATTTCGCGGTGATCTCGTAACCCTTCAACAGGCGATCGTCGAAAGCGCCGTACAAATCCAGGCCCTGCTTCCAGCCGATCTCCGCTGCGATCCCCAGATAAGCCAGCCCCATCTGGGCATAACCTTGTGAACGGCCGCTCTCCTGCGTAATCCCGCGGCAATTGATGTAATGCGTGATCGCTCCGTTTCCCCGGCCGCGCATGAAGTAATCCACGCCCCGATTGAACATCCGAGGATCGTCCAGGAACACTCCCATCGCCATCATGGTCTGGATCATGGCCGCATCCCAGTTACCGTTGGCCGTGGGGTAGAAGTCCTTGATCGTCTCGTAGAACACGTCAACCAGCATGCGTTCGAACTGCTGCTGCTGCTGCGGGTGCCAGTCGTCGCAGGTGTGCCGCAGCAGCTCGGCGGCCCCCACATAGTTGATCCCGGCCATCCCGACCAGCAAGCGGGCGTCGTGGCCGCCGACCGATTTCAGCTCCGCCGACCAGGCGTCCAGGATCTCGCGGCATTTCTCGGCATGCGCCGGGTCTTGCGTCACGACCCACTGCAAGGCCTGTGAATACGCCGCCTGACCGTCGTCCAGCAGTTGATTGGCACCGAGATTCGGATTGTTGAAAGCGCCGCGAACCACCTCGGCCCGCGGTCGGGGCTGCCAATCCTGTTGCGACACACGATGCTCGCGCAGCTCGTCCCAGGCCGCGGCCCAGGGCGGGTCGCCCGCGGCAACCCGCTCCCGGATGAAATCCAATTCCGCTCGATGGTGCAAAATGCCCGGATGCACAAACGCGTGATCATCGCGGACCCGAATCGGCGGCTGCACACCGCAGGCATCACAGGCCACAGCCGCTCCCGCCGCGAAATACACCATTCCCAAAATCGTCGCTGTCCATCTCATCGCTACGTCGTCCTCCAACAAAACCCTTCGATAAGGCTCGGCAAACTTCGGGCCCGGCGCCAAACTCCCCATGACTAGCGCCGATGACGAACCGGCTGTCAACCCACATGATGCTCGGTCCGGGAGATGATCTCCTCCTGAAGTTCGGGGCTGAGATCGCAGAAGTAGTCGCTGTAGCCCGCGACGCGGACGATCAGATCGCGGTGGGCTGCCGGTTCGGCCTGGGCGCGACGCAAGGTCGCTGCGCTGACCACGTTGAACTGGACGTGATGGCCGTCCAGCTTGAAGTAGCTGCGGACCAGATGAGCCAGCATGTCCACGCCGTGCTCCTCGGCCAGTAACTCGGGCGCGAACTTCATGTTCAACAAGGTCCCGCCCGTCTTCAAATGGTCCATCTTGGCCGCCGATTTGATCACGGCGGTCGGTCCCTGACGATCCGCACCCTGGACGGGCGAAATGCCTTCGGACAAAGGCTGGCCCGCTCGTCGACCGTCGGGCGTAGCGCCGGTGACCGAGCCAAAATAAATGTGGCTGGTGGTCGGCAGCATCTCGATCTGGTAACAGCCACCTTTGGTGTTCGGCCGACCATCGACCAACTCGAGCAGGCACTGGAAAGCACGCTGCATCCAGCGGTCGGCTTCCGGCAGATCGTTCCCGTATTTCGGGGTACGGTTCGCCAACCGACAGCGCAGCTGCTCCTGACCCTCCAGGTTGGTATCCAGGGCCGCGACGAAGGCCGGCAACTCGAGCTGGCCTTCACGGTAGATTAACTGGTCCAACGCGGCCAGGCTGTCGGTCAAGGTGCCGATGCCCACGAATTGGATGAAGGTATGGTTGTACCGGGCGCCGCCCGCGTGGTAGTCCCGGCCGGTGGCGATGCAGTCGTCCGTGATCACCGACAGGAAGGGCGCCGGCATCTCCGTAGCGTACATCCGTTCGATCCGCTGGTTTCCGCGAATCTTGATGTCCACGAAATGCTGCAGTTGCTCGCGGAAGGCGGCGAACAATTGCTCGGCCGAAGTCAGCTGTTCGAGAACGGGCGTTCGTGGCCCCAATTGCTGGCCCGAGGCGGGGTCGACGCCGCAATGCAAAGCCAACTCGAGTACCTTCGGCAGATTGAAGTAACCGGTCAGGATGTACGCCTCCTTGCCGAACGCTCCCGTCTCGACGCAGCCGCTGCAACCACCCGCCCGGGCGTCTTCCAGCGTCTTGCCCTGCCGCAATTGCTGCTCGATCACCGCATCCGCATTGAAAATCGACGGGAAACCGTAGCCCTGACGGATGACCCGCAAGGCGTGTTTCAACACCCGTTCCGGCGTCTTCCGCGACAGCTGCAGATTGCTGCTGGGCTGCAACAAATGCATCTCGTCGATGATCTCCAGCAGCAGCTCGGTCAACTCGTTGGAACCGTCCGAGCCATCGGCCAACAATCCGCCCAGATTGATATTCGCGAAGTCCGTGTAGGTCCCGCTCTCGGCAGCCGTCACCCCTACTTTGGGCGGTGCAGGGTGATTGTTGAATTTGATGAAGAAACATTCGAGCAGCTCGCGAGCCCGCTCGCGGGTCAGGCTGCCGTCACGCAGCCCTTGCTGATAGAAGGGCCATAAGTGCTGGTCCAAATGGCCCGGACTGAAAGCGTCCCAGCCGTTTAACTCCGTGATCACCCCCAGATGGCAAAACCAGTAGGCTTGCAGGGCTTCCTGAAAATCGCGGGGCGGATGGGCCGGCACCCGGCGGCAGACGCGCGCGATCTGCTCCAGCTCCCGACGACGCTCCGGATCGGCCGATTCGGTCGCCAGCTGCTCCGCCCGCTCCGCATGACGCTCGGCATACCGGATCACCGCCTCACAGGCCAGCGACATGGCCACCAGCTGCTCGTGACGATCGTAGGCCTGCGGATCGCGAGCCCAGTCCAGAGCACGCATCTCCCGGGCGATCCGCTGCTGAAGCTGACACATCCCCTCGCGATAGATCTTGTCGTCCAGCACCGTATGGCCCGGCGAACGCTGCTCCATGAACTCCGTGAATACCCCGGCTTCATAAGCGGCGATCCATTCCGGTTCCATCGCGGGGAAAATCTTGTCTCGCATCGCACGGCCACGCCAGTACGGCAAGATCGTCCGGCAATAGGCTTCCCGACAGCCAGGCGACACCGCATAACGTGTTTTCGCCCGCGAGTCCAGGATCTGCAGGTCCTCCAGACTGTGGCACGTCAACTCGGGATACGTGGGAACCTGTTTCGGCGCCGGACCCCGCTCGCCCACAATCCATTCGTCCTCGCCTACATAGACCGTTTTCCGCTCGCAGAGGTACAAGAACGAGCGCGCCCGGGTGACGGGAACCGAATACCGCCCGTGATGGTTTTCGTAAAACTCCGTCAGCAGACAGGCTCGCTCCTCCGAAATCGCCGGCGGCGTGTCCAGACTCCGCTGCCGCAGTCGCATGGTGCGTTCGTTCATGACTTAACCACCCAGGCGTACCTTCAAACCGTAACCCTCGAAAATACGGACCGCGTGCTCCAATCGGGAAGGGCAGGGCGGGCCCGCGGAATTCCCGGAGAACGTTTTACCCAATAATTCGCGTTTGCCAAGCCCGAAAGAGTGGTGGGGTAAGAGATTCACTTGACAGACACCCTCCAACGAGCTGGCCAGTTCCGCAATCGCAGCCAGCTCGGCCAGAGCATCGTTCCCACCGGCGATCAGCGGGATCCGCAACCAAATCCGACGATGCACCGCGGCCAGTGCCCGCAGATTCGCGACAATCCCGCAATTCGACACCCCCGTGTGACGGCGGTGCCAGGAATCGTTCCACCCCTTGATGTCGAAGAGAAATATATCGGTCAGGGGAGCCAAAGCCAATAGATCGTCGCGCTCGCCATAACCGCAGGTGTCCACCGCCGTCCCCAGGCCAGCGGCGCGACATGCGGCCAGCAACTGCCGCACAAACGCGGCTTGGAACAGCGGCTCGCCACCCGAAACCGTAATGCCACCCCCCGAATCGTCATAGAAAATCCGATCCTTCTCCAACTCAGCCAGCGTCTGTTCCACCGTCATCCAGCGACCGACCAACTGGCGAGCCTCCCGGACACACGCCTCGGCACAAGCGCCACACCGCACACAGCGAACACGATCCAGAAACGGTTCCTCCGGGGGACTTTTCGGGTCCACCTGAGGACATACTTGCTGGCAGGCTCCACAACCCGTGCATCGGGCCGGCCGGAACATCAGTTCGGGTGCGGGATCGCGGCTCTCCTCATTGTGGCACCACCGGCATCGCAGGGGACAGCCCTTTAAGAAAACCGTGGTGCGGATCCCCGGACCATCGTGAATCGAATACCGCTGAAGATCGAAAATCAAGCCGTTCGCCATCCGACTGATTCTACTGCCACCGCAGAGCCAGCGGAAGCAGCACGCTACGTCGCGCAAAGCCTGGACGTCTGCAACTCCGACTCGATCAACAGCCGAGGGAACAGGGCCACGCCGTCCAACAGGCGCTGGCTGTCATGGCCGATCGGTTCCCCCCTCCCTGATGCAGTAGGCAGATATCCTTCGGAGTGGTCCCGACTGCCCTGCGGATCAAGAATCGGGGATGCCAAATTCCGGTTGATTGCCTACAATGGGTGCATTCACGCGGCGGCCGACCGGAGGCGGTTCGTCGTAAACCTCCCCCCCCGGTGATTTCGAGTAAGGAAACGAAGACATGTTCCCCACGCTTCTGCGTATGACTTTACCCGTTGGGTGCGCATCCGTCTTGGCGGTTCTGGTTGCCTCGCTGCTGACTGGTTGCGGCGACACGGAAACCGGTCCCGTCACCTCGGAACGGAGCCGTTATCAGGTCGCGGACGAGCCTTCGGTACCGAGCATGCGGGAACCGAGCGCACCGTTCTCCGGGCAGTTGGGCGATGACGACGTGGAATCGGAGCAGGCGACCGATCGCGACATCACTGCCCCCTACACGGGGGCAGTGGAGTCGAGTGAGTCCGAATACCCTCCGTCGCCGCCCGAGTTTGACCAGGTCGGTGAGCCGGAGTTTGCCGAGCTGCCCGACGATCCGGACGCATTGATCGAGCGGATCCAGTTCCTGCATGCGTTGCAGCCACGTGGTCAGACCGAGCAGGATCAGTTCGAGGATTACCTCCGAATCCAGCGTGCGCGGATCGAAGTGGCGGAGAAACTCCTGTCGGTCGCCACGGACTCGGACCAGCGGGTGTCGGCGGTGCAAACGAAGCTGGACGCCCAGCGCACCATGACCTTGGCCGGCG
>SLMF01000625.1 GCA_007133715.1 Planctomycetaceae bacterium | reverse complement strand
GGCCGATCGCCCCGCTTCGCACCAGCTCGACCGCCCGGCGGAACCGGCCCTCGTATTCCGAACGCTGCTGCGTGCCGGCCTGAAACACCCGCCCATGACGGGCGACCGCTTCGGCAATCGCGCGACCCCAACGGACCGTGATGCTGATCGGTTTTTCGCAGAACACGTCCTTGCCCGCCCGGGCGGCCAACATGGCCAAGAAGCCTTGAGCATGGTAGGACGCGGCAATCAACACCGCATCCAGATCGTCGCGTAGGATCATCTCGCGGAAGTCGTCATAGGCCGCGATGCCCGGATAGCTGCCCGAGCCAGTCTGTTCCTGATAGTGGGCGGCGACCCGTTGCCGAGCGTTCTCGGCCCGCGTCTGCAGTACATCGCAGACGGCCAACACCTGCACGTCGGGCCGAGCCAGGTAGCCGCCGGGCAGGTAGGTCCAGGCACCGCCGAAGAGATGCCCGCTGCCTTGCCCCCCCAAACCAGCGAAACCCATTGTGATCCGCTCGCTGGGAGGCAGTCGGCCCTCCCGGCCCAACACCTGAGCGGGCAGCACCACCGGTGCGGCCAACCCGGCCATCGTCTGCAGACCGCGGCGTAACCACTGCCGGCGGGAAATCCGTCTCGTAAACATCCGCTTGCCCTCAATGCCTGGGGTAGGAACCGGGGGAACGCCTGCGAGCCGCGCAACCGACCCAACGGCCCTGTTTCCCCAAGGCCTATTCTACTGCACCCACCAGGTCTTGACTCGCGGTTCTTTCGTGGTCAAGCTTTTTTTTGGTCTGCCTATATCTGATCACGCCAACATCAACCCTTACGGTGCTGTGATGGTTCCCCACTGGCATGAAACACTTCGACGCCCTAGGGCAATGCTCATCCCCAGCCTCCTGGCAGTTGTTCTGTCCGTTTGTCCGGCTTTGAGCCGTGAAATCACCGTATTGCGTGGCCGGAATGCGGGTGGCCCGACGGTACTCTTTCTGGCGGAGCGTTCCTCCCACGAGCGGTTTCTGTGTATTTTGGCACAATTGGCCCGTTTGGAACTGGAACACGGCCAGTTGTGGCTGGTCGAGAACTCGGCCCAGCAACCGCTTCTCGAGACGTTGGCCGATTTGGCGGAGCGTCATGAACTGCGACCGGATTGGATGCTGTGGCACCGGGGGATTGTCGCAGAAACGGGGGGGGGGCGGCCGCGATCCGAACCGAGCCTGCTGCTGCTGGGAGACCACACGGGCAACACCTTCGACCACGTCAGCCAACTGTGGGGCGTACCGGTAGCGATCGACCAAGCCGATGGCGACGAGGCGGCCGGATTCGACGAACAGCTCAAGGGCCTGGTGATCGGCAGCCCGTCTGGGACGCGAGTGTCTCGGCAGATCCGGTATACCCGCGAATTGGTGGTGGACTTGCTGCGCCGCCAAGAGATGCTGGCTCGCGACGCGCGATTCGGATGGGAACATTTGCGGCAGCCCGGATTTCGCTTGCTGGCCCTGTACGATGCCGAGGGGATTGGTGGCGGCGGTCCGCCGAATGTCCAGCGGGTGGTGTTTTCCGGTTTGCGGGATGTTCTTGTGTACCGTGTGTGTGGGGAAGACATTCGTGACGGAGGATTGGGGCCTGCGGACGGAGCCGTCTTTCCGGGTGGCAGCGGCCGCGGAATCGGCGACGGCCTGCAGGCGGAAGGCCGTGCCCGCCTGAAAGAATTCATCGCCGCCGGTGGCGGATACGTGGGGATCTGCGCCGGTGCCTACTTCGCCGCCGCCGGCCTGGAGAACTACCTGCACGCCGTTCACATGCGGCACAGCCAGCCTTGGGCCCGTGGCCGGGGGCAAGTGGAATTGGCATTTACCGAAGAAGGAAAGACCTTGTTCGGTGCCGAGGAACCCGTGGTGACCACTCGCTATAACAACGGTCCGGTGTACTTGGCAGCGGATGAACAGAATCAACAGGAGCAGGAATTCGTGGTGCTGGCCCATTTTCAGACCGCCGTGCGTGACCGTGGCGGCAACCTTCGCGAGGAAATGGTGGGCGAGGCCGCGATCGGGAAGAAAGGCTATGGGCAGGGACGCATTTTGATGATCAGCCCGCATCCGGAGAGTCACAGCCGCCACGACGCGTGGCTCGCCCGCGGTTTCGATTGGATGCTGCGAACTCGTGAAGACGACGCACGTTAGGCGTTGCGTCAAAATAAGTTGACTATTATTTCGTGCGGCAGATGACGGACAGGAATGTCCATCCTATCTAGTTTGGCTCCATCAAAAAACTCGTGGCCGGGTGCTTATTCCCAGACGGTGAGTTTCCCGTCTTCGGTCACCAGAAACAAACGGTTGCCGGCGGCGGACATTCCGTCGAAGCGAGGCACCTCTGCCAACGCGTGTTCGAACAGCCGCTCGCCCGTGCTGGGCTCGAAGGCCAACAGCACACTGCCCCGACGCCCGTCCAAGGCGGCCAGCGGATCGTCCGGATCGAGCACGTCCGGAGGCCCGGCGGCGAACAGGTAGTCGCGGGTCAGGGCCATCGCTTGGATCCGCACCGGTACGTAGTCCTGCCAGACCGGCGGCTCGCCACGCGTGAAACCCGCGCCCTTGTCCACCTCGATCCCGTAGTTGTCGTACCGGTTGGTGATGTGATGGCCGTCATAGTCATAGGGCTCCATCAGGGTCTCCGGCAACCAGCGCACCGGTTCCGGCGTGTCTTCCTCGCCCACCAGAAAAGGTTCGGTGCGGTTCGTGTCACAGAACACCAGGTAACCGGTCGTTTCGGGGAAGAACAGCGGGCTGTGGATATTCCGCTCGACAAACCATTTGGTGGCCCAGGTGTGTTCCGCATCGAACACCAGCAGGTTGCCGGAGCGGGGGGCCAGCATCATGAAATAGAAGCCGGGCCAGCGGTTGCCGTAGGTCCAGTAGGTCCGGTTGAAGCCGCTGTCGTCCAGCAGGCCGCCGGTGGCCATCAGATGGTCGCCGCCCAAGAAGCGATCGCCGTAACGCGTATTCCAGGTCGTTTCGATGCGGTTCAATTCGGCGTCGAACATTTCCTGCATGCAGAAGATGTGGGCGCCGTCGGTGGTCAGGATGTCGATATTCGATCCGTCCATAGCGAAATGCTGGCCGATGTCACGGTCCCGATCGGGAGGCGGCTGGCGGACATGGTTATGGTGGAGGACGTTGCCCGTCTCGGGATCCAGGGCGTAAAAATGGGCCCCGGCGTCGAGCAGCGTCGACCGGCCCGCGGCGACGTAGGCTGTCGAGTTCAGCACCAGCACGGTGCCATGCACGGGCCAAGTCGATTCCAGCTGGTCCAATACGACCAGCCGCTGGTCGTAGGGCGCCGCCCGGTACCGCCAGACCAATTCTCCGGTGGCAGCTTCCAGACAGTACACCTGACCGTCGTTGGCGCCGAACAGCAGCAGTCCTTGGTAATAAGTGGGGGTGGAATTGATCCGCGCGTCGGCGACGAAGTGCCACCGCTGCTGCCCGCTGTCCGCATCGAGTGCGTAGACGGTATGCTGGTCGATGGCGGCGACGAACAGGGACTGGCCCACGGCGGCGGGCTGGGTCAAGGGTCCGCCCAAGTCGATTTCCCAGACGCGTTGCAGCGGGGCCGCCACCGTCGCTTGCCGGTTGCCCCCGCTACGTTGCGGGTCTGCGCGGTGCATAGGCCAATCGGCCGGGTCGGCCGAGGTCGGGCGGACCCGCCCGTAGGCCGGCCCGCGGGTCAAGCGGTCCGCCGCACGCGGGTCGGGGGCCGGGTCGCTCGTCAATCCGCTGGTCGCCACCAGACCGTTCAGTTTCGCGCCCGGATAGCAGAAACATTGGTCCGGCGGCACATACAGCAGGCCGTTGCAGGGCAAGATCCCGAACAGACAGGAACCGCGAAGCCAATCGTGCCGCCGGTGCGCGTCGCCCTGCAAGTCCAAGAACTCGGCACCGCGTTTGGGATATACGATGAATCGCTCGGTCGCCTTGCTGCGATAGCAGCGGAGATGATGGCCCGGAGACATCGCGTTGGGGACTTCCCGCGTGCGGTGGGGCTCGCCGCTGCGGAAATCCAGGCCGGTCAAGCGAACTCCGGCACGCCGCGAGAGGGTCGGCCAGTGCTCTTCCCGCCGCTGCAGGATCCCCGTGGTCTCCTCGATCCGCCACACCAAGTCGTCGATCACCAGCAGATCACGGCCCGTTGGCGGGCCCTCCCACAAGTGTTCGCCCGTCGTCAAATCGAACGCCTGCGTACCGTCCCGGCCGGTGGTCAGCACCGTCTGTCGATAAATCACCACCGTGTGACTCGCCGGGCATTCCACCTGCCACCGCAGCTCGCCGCTGCTCTGCTCATGACACACCAGCCGGGCTCCCCGCTGGAAGACCACCGCGCCGTCGGCCGCCGTCAGGGTACGGGGCCGCAGGTTGCCGACCGACTGATCCCAGCGGATCTCGCCCGTACGGGCGTCCAACGCGACCAAACGTGTCACCGCCGGTTCGCCCCGCCGCTCCGCCCGATCCGCAGCGGCGGAACGCACGCGAGCAAACAGCAGCTCGCCGTCGACCAGCAACTCCTGAGTTCCTTCCGTCCCCGTGCACTCGACCAGCACTTCCCCGGTCGAGGCGTCCAGAATACTGATCGGAGCGTCATCGAAGCCAAGCGTCACGTAGACCCGCTCACCCACCGCGACCAGACGCCGCTGGACCTCGGCCGGCACCCCGCCTCGCTGGCCACGCAAGGTCCGCCAATCCGCATCGCGCAGCTGGGGGCGCCACGTCTGCCAGCCCCAGGGGCTCAGCGGCCGTCGCCACAGCAGCACGCCGCTGAAACCATCCCGGGCAACCAGCGACCAGCGGTCCGGAAAACGCGGGTCCGTCACGCCGATCGGTCCCTCGTCCAGGATGTAGATCAAACGCCCCTCGGCCGACACCATCACCGGAAGACTCGATTCGATCTCATGGCTGCGGCAGTACATCGGATCGGCGATCCATTGGAGCGACGTGGCCGGAGACACCCGCTGGTCGGCCGCCACCGCATTGCCCGAGGCGCTGTGCAAGAAGTGCGTCCACTGATCGATTTCCGCCGGCCACGGCTTGATCAGCACCTGGGGCGCTTCCCCGTTGTCCCCCTCCGGCAGCCGGTACCAAACGCCCCCCGGCGCCAGCACCCGCAGTATTTCGTCCTGCGGATACGCGCCATCGCTCGCGCCATGTTGCACAATCAGATTCACCAGATTGTCGACGTAAGGCAGCGAGTCTCCCACAGCCTGCTCGACACTCGCTCGGCCGTAATGTCCCAGATTTTTCAAGTGCCGTCTCAGCGCGGTCACATGTGCGGGGTCGGTCAATCGCGTCTGGAGAGTTACGGCCTCTGGAGCCCCCAGTTGGGCAGTGAACTCGGGCGAGGCCATGCCCAATTCGACGACCAATCCCCCGCGAATGCCGGTCTCCTGAAAGATCCTCTCGGCCTCCGACGCGTCACGCCCCCGGACCGGGGAGGCGACCAATATACTGGCCAAGCACAGACAGCACGACAAACGCACGAGCACGAAGTGCGGAAACCGGAACATGATCGCAACTCCCAATGACACAGGACGGGCGGCCTACCACAGCCGGGGAAGCGCCGGAACTATAGCTTTTCCATCCGGCGTGGCGGTGTCAAGGTGTGGCGTACGTCCCGCCGAGACTCGGGAACGGGGCGTTTCTACCGCGAGCGGTTAGAACGGTCCCACCGTAGAACGGAATTCATTCTGTTCGTGCCGCAAATCACGATTGACGTTACATAACTCGATTCTCTTGGATTCCCCCGGCTTGCACAGCGGGGGGTATTCACGCTTTAGCAAGGAGCGTAACGATCCCCCGGGCGAGCCGGGGGCATTCGATTGCTTGGGGTGGCTGGAGGATGTAGCAAGGAGCGTAACGATCCCCCGGGCGAGCCGGGGGCATTGGGTTAAATGTCCAACCTACGGGGAGGCGCAGCAAGCAACTTCCGGCCCTGGTGGCCTGTCAATTGTGATTTGCGGCACTAGCCCCCACCCCCTTAGTACAAGGGGGGGAGAGAAGAAGGGGGACCTGAGTACAGGGCGGGGGGGCCCTTGCAGCCGCGGTCGGGAAACGGTAAGAAGCGTTCACCGAACGCTGGCGCGGGAGGGGAGCGGGGAAATCGAGGCGGGTTGTCTGTGGTTCCGCCATGGCGTTCGCACACGCGTCTGCCCGCTTGGCAGCTGCCGATCCGCGTGGGCGGTTCCCGACGACGCTTTGCACCTGATTCTTGCTCGGAAAGGTATCCTGATGCGCGCCCTCCGCGTGGCCACGGCCCAATTCGAAAACCGGGACAATGACAAGGCCTACAATCTGGGTCGCATTCGCGAGCTGACGCGGCGCGCGGCGGAGCAGGGCGCCGAAATCGTCAGCTTTCACGAAGCCTGCATCCCCGCCTACAGCTGGATTCAGCCGCTCGGACATGCCGAATTGCGGGCGGTGGCCGAGCCGGTGCCGGAGGGCGACAGCGTGCAACAGCTGATCGCCATCGCCCGCGAGTTCGACGTCGTGCTGATGGCCGGACTGCTGGAACGCGAGCCGGATGGCGCAGTGTACAACTGCTATGTCGTCGTCGGCCCTCAGGGCTATCTGACCAAGTTTCGCAAGCTGCATCCGTTCGTCAATCCGCACCTGTCGCCGGGCAACGAATACCGGGTGATCGAACTGCTGGGCTGGAAGGTCGGGTTCCTGATCTGCTACGACAACAACCTGCCGGAAAACGTGCGGATCACGGCGATGTTGGGGGCGGAGATCGTCTTCATGCCGCATGTCACCGGCTGCCTGCCGTCGAAGATGCCCGGCCGCGGGGTGGTTCCCCGGGCGCTGTGGGACAATCGCCAGCAGGATCCGGTCCGTCTGCGGCAGGAATTCCAGGGTCCCAAAGGCCGCCAATGGCTGATGCGCTGGTTGCCCGCGCGGGCTTACGAAAACGGGGTCTACGCCGTGTTCAGCAACCCGATCGGTTGGGACTACGATACGGTCAAGCCGGGCTTGGCCATGATCCTGGACCCTTTCGGCGAGGTGCTGGTGGAGAGCCACGCCCTGGAGGATGACGTGGTGGTCGGCCTGCTGACGTCCGAGAAGCTGGAGCTGGCATCCGGTCTGCGATATCGAAAGGCTCGCCGCCCGGAGCTTTACAGCAAACTGGTCGAACCGCAGGAATCGGTGACGTTGCCGGGCTGGCGCAGGGAACACGAGCCCGATCCCTTGCGTCGCCCCGCGGTTCGTTGTGTAATAGGGGATAGCGACGTCAGGGGAGAGCCTGAATGACGGGGTGCATCGTGCTACGTGACTCCACAGGGGGTGAGTAATGAAGTTGGGAATTCGACTTGGAGCCTTATGGATACTGGTGGCTGGGATTGCCGGGACAGCGACGGCGGAAGTCAAGACGGTGGAGGTCACGGTGCGGGCGAACAGCGAAGCGCCCGGCTACGAAGCTTATCGCGCGCTGGACGG
>SLMF01000756.1 GCA_007133715.1 Planctomycetaceae bacterium | reverse complement strand
GGCACCTCGAGCGTTCAGGTTGCTGTTTTGATCGTGAAGGCGCCAATCACTCCATCTACAGAAACCCTGCCAACGGTCGATGTGCCGCAGTCCCACGGCATCGAGAGATCAAGGAAACGACGGCCCGAACCATTTGCGATCAATTGGGCATTTCTCGACCGTGACCGGCTGCCCGAGAGCCCGTCTGCCAATTGCAACCTCCGACCTCCATCTGGTCCCGGTCGATCCCCGCGTCGCCGACTGCCTGATGCCCAGCAAGTTCTACGGCGTGTTGGCTTCGGGCACCCCGCTGGTCGCAGTCGCGCCGGAGGATTGCGAGTTATCTCAGCTGACGCGAACCCACCGCTTGGGAGCCGTCGCGGCGCCTGGCCAGCCCCGAGCTTTGGCCGGCGCGATCCTGGCGCTGGCCGACCGGCCCGGCGAACTGCCCGCGATGGACGCCCGCGCCCGCCGGCTGGCCGAACGATCCTTCGACCGCCGCCAAGTCACCGCCCGTTTCGCCGACCTCCTTCATAACTTGCCGAACACCGAAAGGCAGCAGCCTCCCTCGTGCCGCAAATCACAATCGACAGCAAAAAACTGATACACCCCCTCAGGATGGGCATTCCTGCCCGTCGGACCATCAGCAGACAAGAACCTCTCTCGTGCAATCAGCTCTTGGAACGGGGTCGTGACTTGGGGCGACTCGGGGGGGCTTGGTGACCTATCCTTTGTAATTCGCGGCACTGGATGAAAAGAAACAACGACGATGGCTTACTCACTGGCTGAACGACGCATTCTGGTCACCGGGGGCAACGGCTTCCTGGGTTCGCATTTATGTCAATGGCTGCGCGATGCGGGCTGTGCGCAGGTGCATGCTCCGCGGAGCCGCGACTGCGATCTGCGCGACGGGCAGCAGATCGACCAATTGCTGCGGGATTTTGAACCGCAGGTGGTGATCCATCTGGCGGCGGTTGTCGGGGGGATCGGCGCCAACCGCCGAAATCCGGGCCGCTACTTCTACGAAAACGCCCTCATGGGCATCCAGCTGATCGAAGCCTGCCGGCGGCAGCAGGTCGAGAAATTCGTCGGGCTGGCCACCATCTGCTCCTACCCCAAACACACGCCCGTACCGTTCCGGGAGGACGAGCTGTGGAGTGGTTATCCGGAGGAGACCAACGCGCCCTACGGTCTGGCCAAGAAAATGCTGCTGTTCCAAGCCCAGGCGTATCGCCAGCAATACGGGATGAACGCCATCACCCTGTTCCCCGTCAACCTGTACGGCCCGCGGGACAACTTCGATCCGGATTCCAGTCATGTGATCCCGGCCCTGATCCGCAAGTTCATCGAAGCTCGTGAGGCGGGCAGCGATTATGTCCAGGTGTGGGGGACGGGCAGTGCCAGTCGCGAGTTCCTGTACGTCGAGGATGCGGCCGAAGCCATCGGGCTGGCGGCCGAGCGGTATGAGAGTCCGGAACCGATGAATCTGGGCTCGGGTCGCGAGATCACGATCCGCGAGTTGGCCGATCTGCTGCGTGAGTTCTGCGGCTATTGCGGCGAGATCCGCTGGGACTCGTCGAAGCCGGACGGTCAGCCGCGGCGATGTCTGGACGTCAGTCGAGCGGCTCGGGAGATCGGTTTCACGGCCAAAACCGACTTCGAAACCGGTATCCGCCGCACCATCGACTTAGAAACCCCGTGTCCGGTTGCTTAAGAAGTTCACGTTCAGACGTTGTCGCAGTCGCCCGAAAGCTTCGGCGTCGGCTTCCTACTGGAATGGAACCCTACGATCTTCCTCCCCGTCCCCGGGCCTCGCCCCCATCGTTACCCAGATCTTGGCGATACTGGGGCTTCCGCTCCGGCTCAGCCCGCAATTACGAGGCGTCGGCGACGGCGATGGCTTCGGAACACAACAGGGTCCGGATTTCGGCGGCCAGGAAGAAGGAACCGGTGGCGCAGATCAGCCGTTCACCGGCAATTCGGATCGCCGCGGACCAGGCGGCTGCCGGATCCGGTTCGATCGAAAGCTGGCAGCGATTCGCCCCCCCCGCTTCCAGCAATTGGACGGCGATCCGGTGCAGTTCCTCCGGGTGCACATACCGCGGATTGTTCCGATACCGGGTCAGGATCACCTGGTCGAATCGTTTCAGCAGACATTCCAGCATACCCGGCACGTCCTTGTCGCGGCTGGTGGCGAACACCAGCACCCGGCCGGGGGCGTCCGGAAAGGCTTCGTCCAGCACCGTCAGCAGGGCTTGGACCGAGGCCACGTTGTGAGCCGCGTCGACGACCACGGGGGGCGTCCGCTGCAGCACTTCGGTCCGTGCCGGTACGTACAGATTGGCCAGCCCCTCGCGGATGGCCGATTCGGGGATCGTCCAGCCCTGCTGGCGGAGCCGGTGAATCGCCATCACCGCCACCCCCGCGTTTTGCGCCTGATGGCAGCCCAGCAGTCTCGAGGCCAAGTCCTGATAACTCGTGCCACCGGCAGCTGTTTCCCGGTAATCCAGGCGGGTCAGCAGGCGGGCGGCCGACGGTTCCAGCGCGGCCAGCAGCTCGGTCGCCGGTTGGTCGGCACCCGCCGCACGACCGGCCGAAATCGGCCCGCAACGGTGGTCGACGGCCAATTCGATCCCGTGGTAGTCCACGCGGAAATCCCGCCCGATCTCGTAACACACGCTGCCCCGCTCGGCAGCTCGCTCCCGTATCACCGCGGCCGCTTCCTCTGCGGTCACGCCGGAGACGATCGGTACGCCCGGTTTGATGATCCCGGCCTTCTCGCCGGCGATCGCCGCCAGCGTATTGCCCAGCTGCTGACAGTGATCGAAGCTGATGCTGGTGATGGCCGTGACGACCGGCTGGCAGACATTGGTGGCATCCAGCCGCCCGCCCAGTCCGACCTCCAGCACGGCGACGTCCACCGCCCGCCGGGCGAAATGGAGCAGGGCCGCCGCCGTGGTGATCTCGAAATAGGTGGTCGGTCGCCGCGGCCGGCCGTCGTCACTCGGCAGCGCATCCAACCGCTCGACAATCCGCCCCACGTCGCGGATCAGGGCCGCGAACTCGCTGCCGCGGCACGGCCGCCCGTCCACCATCATCCGCTCTTCGATCTGCTCCAGATGCGGCGAGGTATACAGCCCGGTGCGATAGCCGGCTGCCGACAGGATCGCGGCCATCATGGCCGACGCCGAACCCTTCCCCTTGGTACCCGCGACGTGGAGGATAGGATAACCATTTTGAGGGTTATCTAGTCCGTCCAGGACTTGGCGCATGCGTTCTAGCCACAGCGTGCGCGAGCGATAGGGGAACCGCGGTGCCCGCTCGTAGTCGATCCGCTGCAGCAAGTAGGCCAAGGCGGCGTCGCGCGTGATCGCCTCGCAGGGGAGGGTCATCTCATTTTCTGGAAAAGTGGTCACGCTGGGGGTCCTACTCCTGGTCCTGGCCCACTCGCCAACGCAGGTAGGCATCCAGAAAACCTTGGATCTGGCCGCCCAGGACCGCGTGGAAGCTGCCCACCGCATGTCCGGTCCGCGCGTCCTTGACCCGCTGGTCCGGATGCAGGAAATAGTTGCGGATCTGCGAACCGAAGCCCACACGGGCCTTGCTCTGATACCGCGCGGCCTGCTCCGCCTCCCGCTTCTCTTCCTCGATCCGCGCCATGCGGGCGCGGAGCATCTTCCAGGCAGCTGCCCGGTTCTTGTGCTGGCTGCGCTCCGATTGGCACTGGACCGTGATCCGGGTGGGCAGATGGGTCAAGCGGATCGCGCTGGAGGTCTTATTGACGTGCTGACCGCCCGCACCGCTGGCGCGAAAGATGTCCTCGCGAACATCGCTCGGCTCGATTTCCACCACAATGTCGTCATCCACTTCCGGCGAAACGTCCACGGCGGCGAAACTGGTCTGCCGCTTGCCGTCCGCATTGAAGGGACTGATGCGGACCAACCGGTGCATGCCCGTCTCGCCCTTCAGGTAGCCGTAAGCCATCGGCCCCCGGATGGCGAGTGTGGCGCTGTTGATGCCCGCTGCTTCGTTGTCGCTACGGTCCATTAACTCCACAGAATAGTCATTCTGCTGTGCCCATTGGAGGTACATCCGCAGCAGCATTTCGGCCCAGTCGTTCGCGTCGGTACCGCCGTCCCGCGCGTTGATCGTCAGCAGGGCCCCGTCTGCGTCATGGGGCCCATTCAAGAGCGATTTCAGTTCGAGGTCGCTGATCGATCGCTCGAGACATTCCACCTCCTTCTGCACCTCGGCCGCAAAGTCGTCATCCTCTTCGGCCATTTCCAGCAGACCCTGCAGATCCTGACTGGATTGCCACGCCTCGCTCAACGGGTCGACCACCGCGCGCAGCGACTTCAGTTTCGCAACTACCTGTTGGGCCCGTTCATGGTCATCCCAAAAGTCGGGAGCCGCCATCCGAGTTTCGATCTCGGAGATCTGTTTTTCCTGGCTGGCGTAGTCAAAGACTGTCTCGCAGCTGGATCAACCGCTGATGAATCGAACTGACGCGATTGTACAATTCGCCTTCCATTGCTTTATTCTTTCATTTGCAGACGGAGAGTTACGTGGCGGGCTCGGTCTGGAGCCGGCAGTGGGGAACAAGCCCGCGTATATTATCCCGATGGACGATTCTAAGGAAAGGTGGGTCCGCCCGGTTCGCTCAGCCGGTAGCGGTCGCGTGTGCGTAATGGGTCAGGGCGAGCAGGTTTTCGGGAGGCGTATGCCGCGGCACCTCGCAACCGGCTCCGATAATGAATCGCGACCCTGCCTCCCGATGACATTGGGCGATGGCTTCGCGGATCGATTCGGGCGTGCCGTTGCGCAGCGTGCGGACGGGGTCCAGATTGCCCAGCAGCACCGCATCCGGCCCCATCTGTTGGCGGGCTGCGGCGACCGGCACCATAAAGTCCAAGTCGATCAGGTCGCAGCCCAACTGTCCGATGGGTTCGAGAATCCGGTTGATATTCCCGCAGATATGCAGGCGCACTTTGCAACCCATCTTGTGGATGCCTTCGACTAGCCGTTTTTCGTAGGGCCAGACAAAATCGTGGTACAGTTGGGGTCCGATCAGTGAGGCGGCGGCATCGCCCACGCCCATCAGTTCGACGCCCGCCTCGATCTGCGCCCGGGCGAAGCGGAGTCCCAGTTCCAGCACGAAATCGAACAGCTGGCGGACAAAATCCGGGTCGTCGTAGAAGTCCAGCATCAGGGTATTGATGCCGCGGAGGTCGGCCGCTTCGGCGCAGGGGCCTTCGATCCAACCTTCGATCAGTTTCTCTCCGCCCACCCGTTCTTGGAACAGCGCCGCTGCTCGAACCCGGTCCTGCATACGGCCGGGCGCGTGCGGATCGGGGAGTTCCAGCTGGGCGAGCGTCGCTTTGTCGGCCAGCAGAGCCTGGGTTTCGTTGATGGCGGGCGGCTGATCCGGAAAGATCTGCACGTCCGCTCCGCAATCCGCCGCCTCGCGGGCCGGGTCGGAGATGCACGAGACGAAATCGAAATCGAAAGCTTCCGCCACCTGCAACTGGCCTTCGACCAGCACGCGATAGTCGGTGGCATACCGCCCGTAAGGATGGCCGATCTGATCGGCGGCCAGCATCATGGTGATGGGCATCAGGGGCGTACGATCGGGGGTACGGCCTTCCAAAACGGCCAAGATTCGTTCGCGTCCGTTCACTCGAGTTGATCCTTATTTTAGGGCATCCGGCACAGCAAAGCTCAACGCGGTGTCGTACAGGGCCACCACGTTTTCCGGCGGCACGCCGGCTTGGATATTGTGCACCGGGGCGAAGACATAGCCCCCGCCGGGCGCGAACACCTGCAAATGCTGCTGGACCTCCTGCACCACCTGGTCCACCGTCCCGTAGGGCAGGGTCTTTTGGCAATCCAGCGACCCGCCCCAAAATACAAGCTGCTCGCCGAACTGGTCCTTCAAACGCTGCGGATCCATCCCGGCCGCACTGGTCTGGACCGGGTTCAAAATGTCGAAACCCGTCTCGATCAGCGAGGGGATCAGCGGGAACAGCGCCCCATCGGAATGCAGCAGGACCTTCATCCGGGTGTTGCGGTGGATCCAATCCAGACCACGTTGGTAGGCCGGCATGACCAGCCGCCGGTACATGTCCACGGACAGGAACAGCGACTGCTGGGTCCCGAAGTCATCATTGACCTGCAGGATCTGGACACGCTCCCCGACCGCGTCGACAAATCGCTGCAGGTTATGCAGCCAAGCGTCGACCAGTTGTTCGTACAGGGCGGCGACATAATCCGGTTCGCTGGCCAGCGTGATCATCCAGGCTTCGAAATCACCGGTTCCCAAGCCATAGAACAGCTCGTAGGGCGGGCCCAGCGGAGCCACGATCGCCCGATCGGTATTTTGGAACAAGGCTTCCGCCTGGGCGGCGTAGTGCAGGAAGTCCTGGTCGGTCAGTCGCGGCGGCTGGTACCCTTCCAAATCGACGTGTGCCGCCCCGGGAAACAATTCGACCCGATCGAAGTAGAAGCCGTCTCGCGGCATGCGCGCGATCGGCTCCCCGTCGCGGAGCAGAAGCAGATCACCGGCTTCGTCCGTCACCGGCTCGAAACCGCCCGGGACCTCGACCGGCGTGCCGTCGAACATCTGCCAGGTTTTGAAGTTCTCGTTGCGGATCCCGAAGGCCACGTCGGGCCGGTTCAGTCCGACCACGTCCGCCCCGAACCGTTCCAGGATCGGCTGTTCCACCTCGGCCAGCATCTGGTAGACGTCGTAGACCC
The DNA here is from genome assembly GCA_007133715.1 of Planctomycetaceae bacterium. Classification (GTDB taxonomy): domain Bacteria; phylum Planctomycetota; class Planctomycetia; order Pirellulales; family Pirellulaceae; genus SLMF01. Next base: position 740 of record SLMF01000756.1, on the reverse strand, counting down.
GGGTGGGGCTGGACAGGCTCAGATGCTGCTTGAGGCGGTGGTAGGTCGAGGCGGCGATCCCCGACTGTCGCGTACCACCCAAATCAATGGGAACGCGGTCAGCCGGTTGGTGGTGGATCGCTTGCAGCACGCGTTCTCGCGAGTTCATGGGTGCAGCTCCTTGGCCAGGGCGCGGATGAAATCCGGATTGGTCCCGCAGCAGCCGCCGATAAAATCGGCCCCGGCCTCGCGCAGCTCGCGAGCATGGCTGGCGAACTCCTCCGGCGAGGTGCGGTACACGACTTGGCCATCGACCATTTCGGGCAAGCCGGCATTGGCCTTGATCCACAGTGGGCGTTCGGTAGCCGCCCGCATCCGGCGGGCGATGGCGATGTAACCGCGGATCCCCTGACCGCAATTGGCCCCGATCACATCGGCCCCGGCCTCGGTCAACGCTTCTGCAGCCTGCTCGGGGGTGACTCCCATCATGGTGCGATCCAAATCGGCGCCCGAGTCGAAGACCATACAGGCGACGGTGGGCAAGCCCGTATCGCGTGCCGCCTGCAGTGCCAGTATTGCTTCTTCGAGTTCGGCCATGGTTTCGACGACCAGCGCATCGGCGCCCCCTTCGGCGAGGGCTTCGGCCTGCTCCCGGAAGGCATCGGCCAGTCGCTGGGGATCGATTTCGCCGGCCACCAGCATTTTTCCGCTCGGGCCGAGCGTGGCGAACACGCAAGCGCGTCCTGCCGCCGCTCGCCGCG
>SLMF01000451.1 GCA_007133715.1 Planctomycetaceae bacterium | reverse complement strand
TTGCCCAGGGGGCGTTTCACGCATTAGCAAGGAGCGTAAACATCCCCCGGGCGAGCCGGGGGCATTCGATTGGTTGGGGTGGCTGAGGGAGGTAGCTTGGAACGTAACAATCCCCCGGGCAAGCCGGGGGCATTGGGTTGAATGCCCAGGCTGCGGCGGAGAAACAAACGATCCGTTGATCACCGTCTCGCCGCGAAAGCAGGCCGGCTTTCTTCCAAAATGTCTGGTTGATCCCGGACGCGGGGGAATGGCCCCGGGTGGTCCGGGAACGCGTCGAATGATCGGTCTGCACGACCGCGGCGGACAATGCCGCGTTGACGCCGCGCGCCGCCCTCCCTATTCGACCTTCCACTCCAGAATGCCGGCCGAATAATTCGCCGGCAACTGGACCTCCAGACGCAAAGCATCCGTGAGCACCGGGTCGAAGGTGGTGCGGTTGAAACGGTCTTTCTCCAGCCCGTATTCGCTGGCACCGGTCACCGGTTTCCACTGGTCCTGCTCGCGGTACAGGATTCGCCATCGCGCCGGGATGCGGCATTCGCCGCTGCCCGTGTCGTCCAGCCAATAGACCTCGACCGCCGAGACCTCGAGGGGATCCTGAAAGCGATTGCCGAAATCGTATTGCACCCATTCGAGTGTACCGCGGCGAGGCCAGAAATGTTGAAATCCGCCCGATTTGTCGCTCGAACGGCGCGGTTCGGATTGGTCGTTCAAGCCGCGAGGGTCGCCGAACGAGGCCGACGGTTGGGCTTGCGAGGCCAGCGTCGGGGCTTGACGAGCTCGTGCGGCCTCCGGGGTACGGGCCAGCCACACCGCCATCTCACCCCGCCCGCGATGCGCCCAAGCATAGTAGGGAATCGCCAACCAGGAACGGCCGGATTCCACTACCCGCGAGCCCGATTCGTCGACCGAGACGGCATCCGCCTCGCCTCGCAGTAGCTGGATTCCCCCCAGTAGATCGGACTGAAACTCGCTCGCCAGCACGGCCGTATCCGGCACCACCAGGTTCAGCACCTGACCCTCGGGAACATCCGGCCACTCGATGCAATACACCAGCGGGCCCCGTTCCAACGCGACTTTGCCAGCGGCGTCCTCGACCGCCGCATGCGCCACCACGCGACGCACCGGCATGGGCAAGTTCAATTCCACCACATCGCCCGCCTGCCAGTTGCGGTGGATGACCGCGTATCCGGCCTGCAAATCCCAATCGACCAACGCGTCATTCAGCCGCAATTCTGGCTCCGCTTCCCCGGCGTCCAGGTAGCGATACAAATCGCTGGGCACCGGTTCGTCGCGGGCCCAGCCCGGGATCCGCACGTGCAAACCGAACGGTGTCCCCGTTTGCTCCGGTTCCACGGTCATGCGAATCCGCCCGTCCCACGGGTATCGCGTGTCCTGAACCACCCGCACCGTTTGCTCGGCCAATTCGAGTTCCGCCTCGCTCGCCAAATACAAATTGACATAAATGGCCTGATCGCCTGTCGCGTAAGCATAACCGGGTACCGATGCCATAAAACGGGTGACATTGCCCGGGCAGCAGGCACAGCCAAACCAGGGGCTGCGACGATGCTGGCCCTGCGATTCCAAAGGGTTCGGATAGAAAAAACGCTGCCCGTCCAGCGAAACTCCCGAAATCAGCCCGTTGTACAGCGTGCGCTCCAGCACATCGATGTAGCGGGCATCACCGTGCAACAGGAACAAACGGTGATTCCAGTAGACGTTGCCAATCGCCGCACAGGTTTCGGCATAGGCCGTCATGTTCGGCAATTCGTAGTTCTCGCCAAACGCTTCACCCGCACCCCGGGCACCAATCCCCCCGGTCACGTACAGCTTCTTGCCCACCACGTTGTCCCAAATCCGATCGATCGCCCGAATGTAGGCGACGTCACCCGTCAGAGCCGCTACGTCGGCCATCCCGGCGTACATGTAGGCCGCACGCACCGCATGACCCACCGCCTCCTCCTGCTCCACCACCGGCCGATGATCCTGAGAATAGGTTCCGTACAACTGCCGACCGCCCCGCCGCCGACCACGCATGTCCAAGAAAAAACGAGCTAAGTCCAAATAGGCCCGCTCGCCCGTCTCGCGATATAGCTGGACCAAACCCATCTCGACCACCTGGTGACCCGGCGGACGTTGAACTCCGTCCGGACCAAAGGTGCGGACCAGCATGTCCGCGTTCTTGATCGCGACCTCCAAGAGCCCCCGTTTGCCCGTCGCCCGAGTGTGCGCTACGGCCGCTTCGAAGAGATGGCCCGAATTGTACAGTTCGTGACTGCTGCCCAGTTTCTCCCAACGTTCCTCGCCAAACCAGTTTCTTAAATGCTCGGCTCGGTTCGTGCGGCTGGTGTACAGATAACCGTCCTCCTCCTGCGCCGCGGCAATCACCCCAATCAACGCGTCCAAATACTGCTCCCGCTCCGGATCCGGATGCACCATCAACGCGTACGAAGCCCCCTCGATCACCTTGTAGGCGTCCGTGTCATCAAACGGGAAATCACCCCGATGACGGCCCTCCATCAGCCCACCCGCAATCTTGAAATTGTCGATCCGCCCCGTCTCCTCGCATTTGTCAAACGCGTGCGGGATGCTCACCACGCGATTGGTCTCCATCCGCGGCAACCAGAATCCGTCGGCCGCTCGCACCGCCGTGAACGGTACCGGACGAAACGGATAGTCGCCCGAAATCTCCTCCGCCTGCAATACGCCACCGATCACGATCAGAAAACCACATGCCGCCGCTGCCAACATCGCCTTCATGCCCAAATCTCCCCGGTGATCAATAAGTGGGCCAAGTGGGTTCATAACACTCGGATTGATTTCCCCAAACGTTCCAGATCGACCGCGTCTGGCCGCGGGCGAACAGCTCCAGGTACGGGCCCGGGCTGCAGGCTTCCATTATGTCGTACAACTCGTCCGGCTTGCGGGAATGCTCGCGCTTCCGCGTCCGGATGATATTCACCTGCCGCCGCCCCGCATCCCCGGTTCGCAATTTGCCTCGAGTACCGAACAGCACCAACTCGGTCGTATTGCGAAAATAGAAACCGACTCCCCGCCCGTCCGGACCTCCATCCCGACGGATCTTGTGCCAGACCAGGTTGGTCTTGTATGTAAAGCCCCACGCGTCCATCACCTCCAGCCCTTCCCGTAAGAGGGCATTCGGCACCCAGAGGTAAAGATGACTTTGCGGTGCACACGCCGTAAGCACCGGGATTTCTTTGATTTCCTCCAGGGTCAGCGTGCCATACCGATTCAAACGCTTATGTTCCGGAGCCATCTTCCCGGTCCGATTGGAAAACTGCCAGGGCGGGTCAGCCAACACCGTCCCGCATTCCAACCCAGCGCACCGCGAAGCAAAATCCTGAGCCGCCGTCAACACACCTGCCACCGAGTTTTCAAAGAAACCGGGAAGAAACTACCGCAACCCCAAAAAAACAAACCCGTCCGACCCGTCCGACCCGTCCGACCCGTCCGACTCGTCCGACTCGTCCGGCACGTCCGGCACATACTGCCTCCGCGAACTGGACGAAACCTCCACCCAAAACCATCCGCGGAGATCGCCGGGACGAAAACCGGTCGCCTGATCATCGGGATAATGGGTCTCCAGCACCGCGTGCACGTCCGCCGGTATTTCGTCGGGCAACCCGTGACACAGCACACAAGTGGCGGACATCCGGATCGGCAAAAGAGCCCCTAATCGGCCGTCAGACAACCCCAAATACTCGGGCTGCTCCGGCTGCAGCTCCATCAACGATCGGGCCCAGTACGGAGGCGAATTCTCCGGATTTCGCAAGCGTTCCGAGGTGCGGCCGATGTCGACAAAGTACGCGCGCCCGACCTCCCGCGTCAGCTCGTTCGCCTCGTCTCGGCACACCCGAATCGCTTCAACCGGACCCTCCTCCGACATCACCTCGACCAAGCGGGCTGCCAACGTCTCGAAAACCGCGTCGCGCGCGGCGCGTGCCGTTCGCTCCTGTTGAGCCCGCGTGGCACGCGCGGGTAACGCAGGCGGTGGTGTGCCCTCCGAAATCGGCCCGGGAACCGGGTCCGAATCTCGCCGGCATCCCGATAAACACACCACAATAGCCAGAATTGCCAGGGCCATTAAACCCCGCTTTCCCATCGCCCCATCTCCCTGTCAGTGCCTGCAGAAACATCAACCCCACGGCCGTCGCCTGTCCCAACGCGAACCCGCTTCAGCGAGTTGGCTCCTCCGTCTCCTCTTCAAACCCCTCTTCAGGGGCGTCAGATTCGACCCCGCGCTCCATTGTACCCACTTCCTCGCCGTTTGAATCGGCCTCTGCCGCACTCGACACGATTTCTTCCACGGTTTCCTCTTCCGCCCGCTCCTCGCGGGCGTCCGTATGGCTGCCGGGATCCCCAAAAACGGGAGGCTGAGCCCTGCTCGCAGGGGCCGAACTCGGCCCGCATGTGCCGCTCAGTCACGTTGGGACACCAAATCGAGGTAAGATCCACGCCTGCAGGGCAAACCAGCCTACAAGCACGCCAATCGGGATCAAAATCTCCATGTTCTTCTTTCCTGTTCTCTTGACCATCAGTAGGGTTCCTGGACTCCGTGGGGTACGCAAAGGGGCGAAACGTCCCAGTATTCTAGGCGGCGGACATCCCGTTTTACAGCCTGCATTCGCTTTTCCCACAAGCGACGGTAACCGATCCGCCACAACTGAGGGCCGGATCAGACGGCTTTCGCAGGATGTTCCGTAACCTAAAATAAGGCGTGGTCGGATTCCGCGAGACGCTCCCGCTCGGCCTGCCACAACCCCGCTTTCCGTTTCGACGTTTCCTCGCACCGAAAACTTAACTTGCATCCAAACCCCTCGCGTTATCCGATGAACACCCCCGCATCACCCCCCTCGAAATCACTGAAATTGATCTGCTGTAACGTGTTCCTGCGCGAAGCCTGCTGGTGCCTGGCCCAATCTCCGCATCGAATCGACCCCGAGTTTCTGGAGTTGGGCGAGCATGTTCAGCCGGAACGCTTGCGCGCGACGTTGCAGGCTCGGATCGACGCGGTGGACGAGTTGCCGGAACAGTACGATGCGATTTGCCTGCTCTACGGGCTGTGCGGTAACGCCGTGGTCGGCTTGCAGGCCCGGCGGACTCCGCTGGTGCTGCCGCGTGCCCACGACTGCGCCACGATCCTGTTGGGGTCTCGCCAGCGTTTTCAGGAGGTTTTCGGTGACCATCCCAGCCGACCGTTCGGATCGGTGGGTTATTGGGAACGCGGCAACTACTTTGTGCGTACGGAAGGGGGCGACCTGCAGGTTCACCCGGGGGATCCGTTCGCCGCTTTGGTCGCGCAGTATGGCGAAGACAACGCGCGCTACGTCTGGGAGAGCCTGCACGGCAGCCGCGATTCGCCTGCCGATCCGCACGTCGTGTTCATCGACGTGCCCGAAACAACGTGGCAAGGCTGCGAGGCCTGTTTTCGCGAACGGGCGACTGCCCAAGGCAAGACTTGCCTGCGCGCCGAAGGCAGTCTCAAGCTGATCCGGCGGTTGCTGGATGGCGAATGGACGCCCGACGAGTTCCTGGTGGTCGAACCCGGCCAGCGAACGGTGGGCGTGTACGATTGGACCGAGATTATCCGGTCGCAACCATCGGCATGAAAGGAGAGTTCGGAATGGGCAAAGGTTCCGTGATTCAGGCCGACTGGTACGATTATCCGCAGTACTACGATTTGGCCTTCCGCTCGGAGACGCCGGGCGAGGCGGATTTCATCGAGGCGGCGTGCCAAAAGTATGGCTTGGGGGAAACCCGGCATTTGCTCGAGCCGGCCTGCGGGACCGGCCGACTGGTGACCGAGCTGGCCGCGCGGGGTTATCAGCTCAGCGGCTTCGATCTCAGCCGGCCGTCGCTCCGTTATCTGCGGCGTCGTTTGGCCCGCCGCGGGCTGCAGGCGACGGTGTTCCACGCGGATATGGCGGATTTCCGCTTGGATTCGCCCGCCGATGCGGCTTACAGTACCTTCGACAGCTTCCGCCATCTGCTGACCGAACAAGCCGCTCGCCAGCATCTGCAATGCGTCGCGGATTGCCTCCGCCCGGGCGGGCTGTATCTGTTGGGCTTCCATCTCCTGCCGCCCGACGCCGCGGAAGAATGCACCGAACGCTGGACGGAAACCTGGGGCCAGACCCGCGTGACCGTGACCTTGCGAGTCCTGGACACCGATCGCCGCCGCCGGGTGGAACGACTCCGCGTCTGCTTGCTGGTACGACGCGGCGAGCGGGTGCTGCGCTTGCGGCACGATTTCGCGTTCCGCATGTACACCGCCCGACAGTTCCGCCGCTTGCTCGCCGCCGTTCCCGAGCTGGAGCTGTGCGATGTCTACGATTTCTGGTACGAAATCGAGCATCCGTTGAAACTGAACGACCAGATTTCGGATACGGTGTTCGTGCTCCGGAAACACGAGCGCCGCAATTCCCAATTGACGGTACATGAGCCCCGAAAAACGGAACCGAAGCCTCTCGAACGACCCGTGTGATTCGAGCTCGATAGGATAGGCATTCCTGCCCGTCGGAAAATCAAAGACGCTCCGGTGTAAATACACACGAACCGAGAGTGGGGGTTGACTCCGTTGACAGGGTTTTCGCAACAGGTAAAATGCACGGTCTTGGGCCACGGTTGTTCGCACGTCGCACGCTGGCTCGTCTAGGCCGGCGGCACCGAAGCGACGATGTTCGCCTTTTTGCTCCTGCGTGTTCCGCCTGCACCAGTAGTTAAGCATCTGCCAAGAAATTACGGTCGCGTTCGTCGCAGTTGTCCCGGTTCCGAGCCGACCAATCCAGGGCACGGAACCCCTTCGCAGTCGGGGTCGGACACGCGAGAATCTTTCGGAGACCAAGCGAGCCACATCGGCGAGTCAATCGTACTCGTACTCAGTGCAACGGTACTCGTACTCGACAGCCGACGGATGACGAATCCAACCGACGTGGTGAATCCGCTGGAAGACGGAGGGTGTCGCTGCTGACTCGGTTGATCCGACGAACGCAGACCTCGGCCAACGAGTCGATCGAGTACGAGTACGAGAACGAGAACGAAGCGAACCGGATGAACCCACCAAGCACAGAGCAATCACCACGGGCATAAAATCCAATGCGACCGTAATTTCTTGGCAGATGCTAAGCGGGTCATTGTATCATTTGGCTGGCAGGAGCATTCGTTGCGGGGCGATGCCCAAGTAGGGGAACACGGTTTCGTCAAGCTCCAAGTGGATGTCTTGGGGATACCAGGGGCCGGAAATGTCACCTGGCTCGGGCCTGCTGAAACGCAGGGGGATAGGGTCATTTTCGGCGGGGAGTTCGAGCCGGATGTCTCGCCCGGCTTTCGCCGGCCCCTCGCCCGCTTGTGCCTGGATGCCGGAGCCGTAAATGCGGATACCGGCCGCGTCTGAGTCTGTGCGCTGCAGCCACAGGGTCAAGGGGAACAGCGGCCTCTGATAGAAGAGATAGGGGGCACCCG
>SLMF01000497.1 GCA_007133715.1 Planctomycetaceae bacterium | reverse complement strand
CGGGGCACGAGCCGACATAGGCTCCGCCCGAGGCGTCGGGATCGTATCCGACTTCCATCCCACCGGTATACAAGCCGGTTTCGGCTTCCAACAACAGCGGTTGTCCGGGCTGCACCGCGAAAACGGGGGCTCGTTTCGCCCGTTCGGCATACTCACGAATCGGCGTGAGGCCGTCCAGCAACGGGCGGCCGACCGCTTGCCCATCGATTTCCAGAATCGCCTCGGCGGGCGGGGGGTCCAGCTGGACTTGCGCAGCTCCGCGGGCGATCCCCCGAATCCCCAGACGCAACGGGCCTTCGCTGCCCTGGACCTGCAGTTGGAAGCGAGGTTCTTGAACTTCCGGTCGGGCGTCGTCAATGGCGTAGCTCAAATCGGTCCGCGATTCGGCCGCGGCGAACTCGGCTCGCCACGCGTCGAAGGCAGCCTGATCGTGCAGGCCGCTACCGACCCGCACCCAGAGTGCCGCCACGGCCGCTTCGGGGGCAGTCGGATCCGGCAGACCGCGGGGATTCGTTGCCCCCGGCTCCGGCACCTCGTGGTCCACCGACAGCCGCAGCGCTCCGTGCGGGTTCGCGTCGTCGACCACCGCGATCGGTGCCGGGCGACCGTCCCGCTGTTGGGCCCCCACAACCCGCAGGCCCAAGGCGGCCGAGCCGTAACGGATCACCACCGGTTCGTCCCGCGCGACTTCCACCCGCGTCGGTTCCAAGGGGTCCGCGGCCTGGAAAATCACCGGTCGGTCGCCGACCCAAAGTCCCTGATGGTCGCGGCGGAACACAAAGTGGCTGGTCAACCCGGTTCGCTCGGGCTGGTCGAGATCCTCGCGGCGGTAGGCGGCCAGGGCCAGCACGTCGGGGCCCCGCTGGGCTGCGGTCCAGAAGTGCGGCAGGTGCAAAGCCTTCAGGTGTCCGGCCCGCCCAGCGGCATAGCGCAGGGTGCCATACGGATCGCCCCGGCCGTCGGCGATGAAGTAGCAGCGGACGGTCGAGTGATCCCCCGGCAGATCGACAGCCAACGCGACATCCTGGCTACCGTAATAGGCTCCCGAGACGCTCAGCGTGATGTCCGGCAGGAGCAGGGCGGTTCGCGATTCGGTCGCCCCCTCGCCCCAGCGTTGCCGCACCCGCCGCGGCAGGCGATCCGCCAACTCGCGGGCCGCGCCCGGCAGCTGCCACGGGTCACACAAGGTGTCGGCATGCTGGAGACCCGGACGCAACGGCAGATTCAACCAACCGGCCAGATCCAGCCGATCATCCAGCCCGCCAATGCCGCGCAGGTAGTTGTAACTGCGGCTGTGCGCGCCGCCCAACCGTTCTGCCGGCGGCCACCAATTCGCGCCGATATCCAAGGCCAACAGCTCCAGCAACCTCTCCGCTTGCCGCCGACCCGACTCCCGTTGAGCCTGGGACGCGATCCAACGTAATCCGTCCAGATTCACCGCGTAATACGTCGGACTGACATACTCGGTGATGCCGTGCTGCCAAGTCCACAAGCAAATATCTTCCAGACGCCGATAGCCCGCCTCCGCCACCTCCGGCATCTCCAGAATCTCGCCCGCAACGATCAGATTCGAAGCGTTCAGAATGGCGATGTTCGTGTACCACACCGGGACACGGTGTCGCAAACCGCCCTGCGCGCCATACGCCAGCAGCTCGCGAAGCAGGAATGCCTGCTCTGCCTCCAACCGCTCGCCATGCCGGACCCACAAGCGGGTCCCCGTCTGCATTACGAATTCCACCGCATTCCGATCCGTGACGGTCCCATCCCGCCAATACCACCAGAAATTGCCGAAATCCGGGCTATCCGGGTCGCGGTCCTGCATCCGAGCCAACAACTCCAGCAAGCGGGGCAAGCGTCCTGCCAGCCGATCGGCTTCGGCCAAGGCCAGCGCATAGGCCATGACCCTGCGAGCCGTCAAGTTTTCGTCCGGCGGCTCCGGTTGAAAACGGCTTTGCCAACGCCATTCCTCCCGCGCCGCAATCTCAGAAAACAACGCCGTCGCCTCCAAACGGGGACGTGCGGCACGCAGGCCGGGCGACAGACCGAACCAGAAAAACGCCAGCAACGGCAGTGTTATGCAAAACAACAAGGGAAGAGACGCCAAGCAGATTGTCAGTCGACGCATTCTGGGACCTTCAGGGGTTTTCTGCCACACAACTTCGCTGGCCATGTACTTGACGGTCTGCCGCACGACTATGCCGCACGACGATGCCGCGCGACGGGGTCTGCGTGGCTGTCGGAAAACCCCGCAGCGTGGTTTGGCGAAGGCGGATTCCGGGTTCGGCGCAGGGGGGCAACGCGTTTGCCCGAGACGGCCCACCGCGTTCCGACTCTTCCCGCCCCCCAGCTATTCCGCGGGGAGAATGTCTACCAGTTGCAGCTCGAAATCCAGGTTTTTCCCCGCCAGCGGGTGATTCGCGTCCAGCTTGATCACGTCTTCGCCCACGGCCACAATCTGAGCAGGAAAGGCCTGCCCATCCTTCGTTCGCAGCTGAACCTGCTGACCCACTTGAGGGTCGATTTCCGGCGGCAATTGGTCCCGCTGGAACTCGGCCACCAGCTCACCACGATGCGGGCCGTACGCCTGCTCCACCGCCAAGTGGACATTCTTCGATTCTCCGGGCTCCATGCCGACAAAGGCGTCTTCGACCCCGGGGATCATGCCGCCCTGGCCCAGCTGCATTTCCAGGGGGTCACGGTTCTCCGTCGTCCCGAAGACATGGCCATCCTCCAAACGGCCAACATAATGGAACCGGATGGTATCCCCATTCTGGGCGCGTTGGGGCTCGGTCATCAGCAACTCCTTTCGTCGTTTCGAGGCCTGAGTCCAGCAACGTTCCGCGCCGCTAGATGTCTTTGGGGGTACATGGTAGCGCTTTTCGCTGGCAAAGCAACCCTTCTGCTGATCGGGCACCCCGGAAATGCGGACAGGAATTGTGGGATCAGGCGGGGTAGCGGCCGGGCGACAGATGGCTAGAATAGAGGTTGCTGCGCGTTCCGGATCGCCCCGTTCGAGGAAAGGTTTTGTGACGAGTTCTTCCCCCCCATCGCCATCGTCTGAAGTTTCCAACCGAAGCCTCCAACTCGCCTTGGCCGCCGCACGAACCGCAGCCGAAAACCGCGGTCAGGAACTGGTCGTGCTGGATTTGCGGCACATGACGGCGTTTTTCGACTTTTTTGTGATCGCCTCCGGAGCCAGCCGCCGCCAGCTGCACGCGATGAGTGACGAAATCGATCGGGTGCTGCAGAAGGAACTGGGCGACCAGCGGCTGGGGATCGAAGGTTATCAGGAGAGTCGCTGGATTCTGCTGGATTATGGCAGTGTGGTGATCCATCTGTTCGACGAGCCGTTGCGTCGTTTCTATGATTTGGAGAATCTGTGGGCGGAGGCTCCGCGTGTGGATTTGAGCGAAGCCTTGGCCGGCATTTGACGATTCTCTGGCAGCCAGCCGCCGCCCCGCCCGGGTTGCCGTTCTCTCCGTCGCTGGCTTGCCTCCGACGTCGAGTCGGACTTCACTCCCCTGATAAGGTTGATCATGAACCCGTTGAAGGAATTGCGCCAGCGTTTTCGGGCTGCTTTAGAGCCCTTGGTCGAAGACCTCGAAGATCTGTTGGAGATGGTTCGCCCGTCGCAGGACCCCCGTTTCGGCGACTATCAGGCGAATTGCGCCATGCCGTTGGGCAAACGATTAGGGAAGGCCCCGCGAGAACTCGCGGACCAGATCGTGGCTCGACTGGAGGTGGACGACATGTGCGAACCACCCGAAATAGCCGGACCCGGCTTCATCAACTTGAAGCTCCGCTCCGACTGGCTGGCCGCTCGATTGCAGGATGCCGTGAAAGACACGCGGTTGGGGGTGGCGCCCGTCGAGACAACCCGTACCTATGTCGTGGATTACTCGTCGCCGAATGTGGCGAAACCCATGCATGTGGGGCATATCCGCAGCACGGTTATCGGGGATGCTTTGTGCCGGATCCTGCGTTTTGCAGGCCACCGGGTGATCAGCGACAACCATCTGGGGGATTGGGGAACCCAGTTCGGCATGATCATTTACGGCTACAAGCATTTTCGGGATGAGTCCGCGTTTGCCGCGGCCCCGGTGGCCGAATTGTGCCGTCTGTACCAGCTGGTCAGCCAGTTAGTTGACTATCACGAGACGCGTCGATGTTTGGGCGACCTGGAGCGTCGGGTGACGGAGCGGGAAGAGGCGGCCGTGGCTCAGGAAGCCGAGCCGCTGCCCGTAGCGGGGGCGGAACGCAAGCGGGCGGCCAAGCGGCTGCGAGGGCTGAAAGCTCAGGTGGCGGAGGCGGAAGCCGATTTGTCACAGGCTCGAAAGAAATTGGCCCGCGTCGAACAGTCCCCGGCCCTGAATCAATTGGCAACCGAACACCCCGAGATCGCTCAGGCCGTGCTGCGGGAAACCGCTCGCCTGCATGCCGATGACCCCGAAAACCTGGCCCTCTGGCACCAGTTCCTGCCCCAATGCTGCGAGGACATCCAGCGGCTGTACGACCGTTTGGACGTCTGTTTCGACTATGCCCACGGCGAAAGCTTCTATCAGCAGCGGTTGAGCCACGTCGTTCAGGATTTCCTGGACCGGGGTTTGGCGTGCCTCAGCGACGGCGCGGTCTGCGTGTTCGTCGAGGGCTTCGAAACCCCGATGCTGATCCGAAAAAGCGACGGGGCTTATCTGTACGCCACGACCGATCTGGCGACGATCGCTTACCGGATGGAGACGTTCCACCCGGATGCGATCCTGTATGTGGTGGATCATCGCCAGGCGGAGCATTTCGAGAAGCTGTTTGCGGCCGTGCGCTTGTGGGGGCATACGGACGTGGAATTACAGCACATTCGTTTCGGGACGGTCTTGGACCAGAAAGGGAAACCGTTCAAGACCCGGGCGGGCGACACCGTGGGGCTGGAAGGACTCCTGGACGAAGCGGTGCGCAAGGCCTACGGCGTGGTCAGTGCCAACGACGATGCCAAACCGGGCGGTGCGGAATTGGACGAGGCCCAACGGCGGCACATTGCCCAGGTGGTCGGGCATGCCGCGATCAAATATGCCGACCTCTCCCAGAACCGGACCAGCAACTACGTCTTCAATTTCGACAAGATGGTCGCTTTGGAAGGCAACACCGCCACCTACATGCAGTACAGCTATGCCCGGACGCAGAGCATTTTTGCCAAGGGGGATGTGGATGTCGACCGCCTGCGCGACGCGGACGCGGCGATCTCGCTGGAACACCCCGCCGAACGCGCGCTGGGGCGCGAGTTGCTGCAGTTCCCCGAGGCGATCGACGAGTGCCTGCTGGATTATCGCCCCAATCTGTTGACGGGCTACCTGTTCCAACTGGCACGGCGGTTCTCCGAGTTCTACCAGCAGTGCAAGGTGCTGCAGGCGGAAACCGAATCGGTACGCACCAGCCGACTCATCCTGTGCGGCCTGACCGGCCGCGTGATCCGCCGTGGTCTGGACTTGCTGGGCATCCAGGTCGTGGACAAAATGTAGTCCCAGCAGGCGCCGCTGCCCGCCTTGATCTTGACTGGAAAACGACGGCGATCGACCATGATCCGAAACCCATTGTTGACGTCCTGGGGGTTGGCGCTCGCTTTGTGCGGAACTGCCGGGTTGAGCTTGCCGGCAATGCTGCCGGCGGACGAACGGCTGGGAGAGCACGAGGCGCTGCGGGTGTACGTCGAGTTTGCGGACGGCAGCCATCGCGGCATCTACGACCCCGCGACCGGCAAGGGCGGATTCCCGAACGAACCCTACGATGCGACCACGGCGATGGTCATCAACTGGCATCGTCTGCCCGGCAACTGGCCGGAACGCGATGCGCGTCTGCGATACCGTCAGGTACATCCCGAGCGTTCCGACTGGCAGTATGCGGACGGAGAATCCTTCGAGTTCTGGCATCGTGCGGAGCGAATCCATCGCGTGGTACTGACCGGGCTGGAGGCGAACAGCGTGTATGCCTTCCAGGTGCGTCCCGACGGCCAGTTGTTTCGTTTCCGCACCATGCCCGCCTGCCTCGAACAGCGACCCGTAAGCATCGTGATGGCGGGCGATCACCACCACATCCGTTGGCCCAGTTGCGTGGCGACGGGCAGTTCCCGCCCCGGTTATCCCCAATTCACCGCGGCCAATTGGATGGAGTTGCTGTTTCATTTCCCCTACCGGAGCGAAGGATTCTACAGCGAATTCCGGCCGGACCATCCCAATATCAACCCGGATTGGGTTCAGGAGGGCTTTGGTCACGGCGGGTTTGGCAAACTGAGTTTCTCCAATTACCTGCTGCTGATCGGTTTGGACAATAGCCAGAACTGGGAAGGCGAACCGGAACGTGGCCTGCGGGATTGGGAAGGGAACTTGATCACGGAAAAATGGCCCTGGTTCGAGACCCACCACGCCGATGTGCGGCAAGATCTGTGGCTGCAAAATCTGCTGGAACCCGAGCATGCTCCGCCAGCCGGCGAACGGTACCTGCACATCCTGCCCTTCTGGCATCGGGGGCTGTTCGGTTCCTCGCGTCTGCAGATGAGCTTGAAGAATCGGGGGCTGATGGAATATTGGTTGCCCATCCTGTACCGCAACGGCGTGCGAATGTTCGGCGAAGCTCACGATCACATGTACGGTCGCACGGTGCCGATGACGATCCGCGACACGCAACCCGAGGGCACGCGTGTGGAGAAGGTATATTACGAGCCGGCGTCGTGGCCGCTGTCCCCGGATTTGCCCGCCGAATATCGGGACGCGTTCTTCGCCGTCGATTGCCTGAAGGATCAAGGAACCGGAGAGATCGTCGGTTGGGCCTACAAGGGGCGGTACATTACCTACGACCCCCAAGGCATGCGTGCCTTCGGACACGGCGGCTGGGGCGGCGGCCGGGCTCCGGTCAGCAACCGCGGGGCGGGAAACGCCGGCTGGTGGTTCGCCGATCCCGAACGAGGCGGGAAGACCGTTACCGGTGCACGCTCGTATCACGTCAACCGCATTGTGCTCTGCCCCCAGGCGCTGGTCACGCAAGCCGTGGATGTGGGGCAGTTCGAACGGATGGAGCGAGGTGAGGAGCCGGAGTGGCTGCACCATGTGAGATGGGAGCGTGCCACGGAAGCTTGGAGCGACGTTCCGTAAGCATCGTTACGATCCAACTCAGATGGCCGCGAGGAACTGGTAGGTTCGTTCGCGGTGTCAACGCTCACTCGGGTGGACCACCAAATCAGATTGAATCTATTTATCCAGGCGAGCTATCTCCCAACACCCCGGTGATCCGTACGAGCATCAGTCCGTGGTGCCTTTCCGCACGCAAACGGCAATTACCCCGGTTGGTGTGTCCTTTCCCGTACTTCTCGTCGCCCCTGGCCAATCCAGGCGAAAGCCAAACTATCCCGCCCCGTTGGCTAGGATGGGTAGTCTCCAAGCCATTCTGCTACGTGCTGTGTCCCTAGTGCCGCAGATCACAATGGACGTTACATAAAACCCATAAGAGGGAACAAAATAGCTCGAACAATATGTACTGCATCAGTTCGTAGGTTGGGCATTCCTGCCCGACGATCCCCATGGTTG
>SLMF01000446.1 GCA_007133715.1 Planctomycetaceae bacterium | reverse complement strand
TGACCAGCACATTGTAGGTGCGCGGCCTGATCAAAGTGACCAGAATCCGTTCCTCGCCCGCTGGTAATAAGCGGCGATCGACCGTGTACGCTTCCAAGATCCGCCGCTGGGCCTGGGCCAGTGTCAGGCCCGCCACGTTCATCGCAGGCACCAACGGCAGGGCGATCGTGCCGTCATCGCGGACCGGAATCGGGTAGCCGATCGCGGGCGGCAGGTCCCCCACCTGAGGGTAGTGCACTGGTGGCGTCGAATCCGGGCTACCCAAAATCCGTTCGATATACACACCCATCACGTCGCCCGGTCCCAGCAGATAGGAATCGGGCGGATCCTGACGCAGCAGCATGAAATTCAGAGGACGCTGGTCACCCCGCACCGGGGACGAGACGTCCGGAGCGTTCAGGGCTCGAGCGGGAATCGCATTCCGGACCCCCGCGCAGCCGTTCAGTCCGAGTGCAACCATCATTCCGGCCGCCAGCACCCAGCCATTTGTCGGTGTCGAAGACATACCCTTCCCCCCTGCGACGACCATGCATTAGCTCGAGCCTATACAGGCTGCGATCCCCGAAAACCCTAACAGCTTGTTTCGACCGAACCATCCGTTGCCTGCGGAACTTCTGTTACGCTCGGCATTACTGACCTGCCTTGCCCATCTTGAACCCTGGTAACCACCCTGTCGAGGAGCGCAGCCCGCAGGATCCCACACCAACGGCAAAGTAACCACCGGGTAGCGTGATGACTTGAAAGTGCTGGGGAGGTGTGTCAGGACGAACGACGCGGGGCCGATGGTTCGCGGGAACGCTGGCGATCACCGGGCGGAAATGGCGCCGGTGATCTCGTCGGATTCCGCGGCTGAGAAATGGAGTGCCAGCCAGACGGTGGGCTGCCGAGGATCGGTCCGCTCGACCCGATGGCGTTGGCGAGCCGGGATATGGAGATAATCTCCCGGTTCGAGTTCTACCGCTTTGCCGGGCTCGAAGCGCAGGGTGGCCGATCCGGTCAGCAACAGGACCCATTCATCGTGAGGTTGGTCATACCACTGGCCGACAGGGGTAGCTTGGCCTGTCGAGAGGATGCGTTCCAGGCGCATTCCGGGCGTTTCCAGGAGCGTTTCGAATTGCTCCTCGGACACGTGTTCGGGCAGGTTCTGGAGCAGATTTTCAGGAGTCATCGGTAACGATTTCGGGCGGCTCAAATTCCGGGCGGCCAGCCCCCGTTGATCTGCAGATCCTGGAACAGCCGCCGCAGTTCGGGCCGCAGGCGCGGGTTGACTTCGTTGATCAGGTAGGGCCGCATTTCGCGTGGTAATTCGGGCATCAGTTGCGCCAAAGCGGCCAGCTGCTGATTCGCCCGGCTCATTTCGCCTCGCAACACGTGGACGTTCGCCAACCCGACCAGGCCGTGGGCACGGAATTGGAGATCGACCTCGCTGGTATCCGCCAACTGAGCATAAGATTCCAACGCCCGGTCCAAATCGCCCTTTTCCAGGAACAGTTCCGCCAACCGCTGCTCGGCCCGCAAGGCGTAATAACGGTTCTCGGCACTTTCTTCGGGCGGAAAGTATTGGCGAATGCTGTGCCAACCGGCCTCACTGGCCACGCTGACCGCATGAAAGTACTGCTCGCGAACTGTCTGCTGCCTCTCCACCAGCGGGGTCAGATTTTCCTCGACGTACAACAGGGGCTGAGGTCGAGTGGCCCAAGCGAGGGCGGCACCCAGCAACAGCAGCACGAGAGCCGCGGCGAACCCGCGAACCGGGTTCGCTCGCCAGCTGGCACGCCGAGCGCTCTGCTGCCGCATCACGGCCGCTAATTGCTGCGTGGCTTCGGTGCGGGCATCGGCCAAGGCCAGGATCTCCGGCACATTCCAGTCTTCGCTGCCCAGCGGCCACGCGTTGTCCAATCCCTCGATATTCAGCATCCGCAGCTCACGGAGCAATTCGGCCGCGCTTTGATAGCGATCGGTGGGACGTTTGGCCAGCAGCGTATGCACGATCCGGCAGAGGCCTTCGGGCAGATCCGCCCGCAGTTCCTCCAATCGCCGGGGTTCTTCGTGCAGGTGTTGGACGGCGATCTTCAGGGCCGTATCGCCCTCGAACGGGGGTCTGCCCGCCAGCATCTGGTAACAGGTGACCCCGAAGGAGTAGAGATCGCTGCGCGTGTCGACCGGCTTGCCCTGGACCTGTTCCGGGCTCATGTACAGCGGGGTGCCCATGGTGACGCCGATCTGCGTCAAATTGACGGATTCGCCCCCGGTTTCCACGCGAGCCAAGCCAAAGTCGGCCACTTTGACTTCCCCACTGGGGGACAACATGATGTTTTCGGGTTTGATATCGCGGTGGGTGATTCGGGTCTGCCCCGCCTTGTGCAGGGCAGACGCCACTTGGCGCATGATATTCACGGCCGCTGCCGCACCCAGCGTGCCCTCGCGCTCCAGCAGCTGCTTGAGGTTGACGCCTTCGACGTATTCCTGGGCGATGAAATGGATGCCCTCGATGCAGCCGACTTCGTGAATCTGCACGATATTGGCATGGACCAGGGCCGCTGCCGCTTTGGCTTCATGCACAAAGCGACGGACGAAGGTGTGGTTCTCGGCCAATGCCGGACGGAGAACTTTGACGGCCACGCGGCGGCCCAACGACTGTTGCTCCGCCAGATAAACGACCGCCATGCCACCGCGACCCAACCGGCGGAGCAAGCGATAATCGCCCACTTGGCGACCCGAAAGATCGGGGGCGGGAGCCTGACTGCGATTATCTGAAGAATTCTCGCTCATCGCTACCGCGTGGGCCTCTCTCCCCAATCGTGGAAGATCTCCGAGAACCCCCATAAATAAATGGGAGGCATCAAGGGAAAACCCCCTGCTCTCCACCCCGCTAACCTGGTCGCGAAAGGGGCTCTGCAGAAACCCGGCTCACCAAGCTCACCACCGGAAGACGTTTGCCCCCCCTCACTCACCGCATTGTAGGACGTCAGGTAGCCTCAGGCATCCTCCAGCACTTCGTTTTCGCGAGTTTTTGCCATCTGGGTCGTCATTTCTTCGTATTTCTTGGTGAGCTCCTGAATCTCCTTCTTCGCGTCATCCCGCGTGTCTTCACTCATTTCCTTGGCCTTCTCCGCCTGGTCCGCCGCTTTGTTGCCATCGCGGCGAATGTTGCGGATCGCCACTTTCGCTTCCTCCGACAATTCCTTGATCCGCGCCACCATTTTGCGGCGAACTTCCGTAGACAACGGAGGTACGTTGATGCGGATCAGGCGGCCGTCGTTCTGCGGATTCAGCCCCAAATCACTAGCCACAATCGCTTTCTCGATCGCCTTGGCCGTCCCCGGGTCAAAAGGCCGAATCACAATCTGAGTCGGCTCGGGAGCACCGACCGAGGCCAATTGCTTGATCGGCGACGAAGAACCATATACCTCGACTCGTAACGAATCCACCAAACCCGGATTGGCACGCCCGGTTCGGATCCCGGCCAAACTGTTCTTCAAAATGGAGATGGCTTTCTCCATCCGCTCTTCAGCATCGAACAGAATCTCGTCGGCGTTCATGACAAAGCATCCTTCCTGGTATGACACATGATATGGAGGGGAACGCGGGGTTCAGGAGGCACCGATTCGCGTGCCGACTTTCTCGCCGCGAATGGCCCGTTGGATGTTTCCTTCTTTGCGATAATTGAACACCAGCACGGGCATGCGATGTTCCCGGCAGTGCGCAATCGCGGTGCTGTCCATCACGCGGAGATTCCGCTTGAGAACCGTGTCATAGGTCAATTCGGGGTACAGGATCGCATGCGGGTTCTTTTCCGGATCCTCGCTGAACACACCGTCCACCCGCGTGGCCTTCAACAACACCTCGGCTTCCAACTCGAGCGCTCGCAAGGCGGCAGCCGTGTCGGTGGTGACGAAGGGTCCTCCGGTGCCCGCCGCCAGGATGACAATGCGTCCCTTTTCCAAATGGCGGCGAGCCCGGCGGCGGATGTAGGGCTCGCAGACCCCATCCATCCGCACCGCCGATACCAGCCGCGTCTCGCAACCTAAGGACTCCAAGGCGTCTTGCAACGCCAGGCCATTGATCACCGTGGCCAGCATCCCCATGTAATGGGCGGTGGCTTCCTGGATCGCGTTGCTGGATTCTTTGAATTTCGCCCCCCGCAAGATATTGCCGCCCCCGATCACAATCGCCAGCTGGCTGCCTAATTCCGCAGCTTGCCGGATCTGACCGGCGATCTCGACCACCTCGGTCATGCTGATCCCCCGCTCTCCAGCATGGGTGAAGCTCTCGCCGGACAACTTCAGTACGGCACGGCGGAAACAGGGCGGTTGTGGCGCAGACAATTCAGACATGACCGGGGCTTCCTCTCCAGCACGCAGTTACTTTTTACCAAGTTCCCAATGGACGAAACGTTGAATCTGCATGCCGTTTTCCGCAGCAAACTGGCCCACCGTCTGCTTGCCCTCGCCCTTGACATACGGCTGTTCCAGCAAGACACGCTCCGCATAAAAGTTCTGCAGACGGCCCTCGACCATCTTGTCGACAATGCTTTCCGGCTTGCCTTCCTGCAAGGCCGCTTCCCGCAGAATCGCCCGCTCCCGTTGCACCTCGTCCGCATCCAACTCCTCGATCCTCAGCGCGCTGGGACGCATGGCCGCAATGTGCATGCAGATGTCCCGCGCTAACTCGGGGCTGCCTCCCTGCGCTTCCAGCAACACCCCGGCAACGGTGGAGGCATGATGGGTATACCCTCCACAGGTGGCGTCGATCCGCACGAACCGACCCACGTTGAATACCTCCCGGATCCGATTGAATAACTCGTCCTTCTGCTCGCCCAGCGTCATCCCCGACTTGCTGGGCGACGGCTGCGATAGCAGGGCCTCCGCGTCCGCGGCCCCCGGACCCCGAGCCAGTTGCTCCGCCAAATCCTGAGCCAATTGGATGAATTCCTCGTTCTGGGTCACCGGGGCGCTCTCGCAGAGCAGTTCGACCATCGACCCCACCGGAGGATCCATGCCGCAATACAAACCGAAACGCCCGAAAGCCGTCTCACGGTCCGAACGCCGACTCAATACCTGCGCCCCACGCTCCCGCAACCACTGGATGGCGGCTTCGGCGTCCCCCTTGCACTCGGTCAACGCCTTCTTGCAATCCATCATCGGAAGACCCGTCTTCTCCCGCAAATCCTTCACCTGCGCGGCTGTAATCCCCGCCATCAATGTCTCCTTCGCCTGACTATTTGCTGTGTTCGTTCGCTGTGTTCGTTCGCTGTCCCAACCTCTGCGACACAAAGCTCAAGCCGACTCGAGCCCCGTGTCCGCGACGCCCGCCGTCGCCGTCGACGTCGGCTCGGCCGCCGTGTCGCCTTCCGCTCCCTCCGCAGAGGCCATGACCGAAGCCCGACCCTGCATCACGGCATCCGCCAAACAATGCATTAATAACTCGATCGAACGGATCCCGTCGTCGTTGCCCGGAATCGGCAAATCCACATGGTCCGGGTCGCAGTCGGTGTCAATCAATGCCACCGTGGTGATCCCGAGCTTGCGAGCCTCCCGAATCGCGTTCCGCTCCTTCTTGGGGTCGACCACAACCAAACACTCGGGTAACCGATTCATCGTGCGGATCCCGTTCAGGTTGCGATACATCTTGCGGTACTCGCGATTCAACGCGGATTGCATCTTCTTGGAATAAGCCGACAACTCGTCGCTCGAACGCAGCTGCTCCAATTCCTCGAGACGTCCCAGACGGCTTCGCACCGTGCGGAAGTTGGTCAAGCAGCCGCCCAACCAGCGTTCGCTGACAAACGGCATCCCGCTCCGCGTCGCTTCCCGCTCGATGGCCTCGCTGGCCTGCCGCTTGGTGCCCACAAACAGGATCAAACTGCCACCCGCCGACACCTGGGAGAGGTACTTTTGCGTTCGCAACAACCCCCGCACCGTTTCGCGGATGTCGATGATATGAATCTGGTTCTTGCGGGCATAGATATAAGGGGCCATTTTGGGGTTCCATCGGCTGGCCCGGTGCCCGTAGTGTACGCCCGCGTCGATCAACTGCTTGACTAGAGATTCTGCCACGTAAAGTCTCCCCAAGGGGTTGGTTCAGCCAGGGCATGACGACACGCTGTTCGTCACAGGTCCCTCCCCTCGGGACCTTCGCCCAGCTAAACACGGTAAAGCAACCGTGATTCGCCCCGTTCATGCTATCCGGCACACTGCCGATCAAAAGGAACACAACGGGTACGAGTTGACGAGTGTAATGCTGCCCCCCTTGGTGGTCAAGTGGTTTGCCGCGTAACCTGCGCGGGTTCGCCGCCGCGTGCCCGCGGTCGGTAACCATTTCAAATCCCGCCCCGCTGGCTGGACAAACCCCCTGGCAATCGTTAAAGTCGCGGTTTACAAGCGGTTTGCGGCACACCTGCCTTGGAAACACCCCCCGTTCAGCAAAAAAAACGCGGGGCCTGACGTGGCTGCAATCCCTCAACTTATCCCCTGTGGAGCCAAGTTATGCACAGCGACTTTCTCAAATGTTTCTTGGTGACTCTCCTTGTGGGGGTCATTGCAGTAGCTTCCTCCAGCGTGCGCGGAGAGGAACAAGAGGCCGAACGGACTCCCGACGTGATCTTCGTCCCCACGCCCCACGAGGTCGTGGAAATCATGCTCCGACTGGCGGATATCGGAGAAAACGATGTGGTCTACGATCTGGGTTGCGGCGATGGACGTATCGTAGTCGCGGCCGCCAAAAAGTACGGAGTCCGGGCCTACGGCTACGATATCGACCCGCAGCGGGTGCGGGAGTCCCGAGAAAATGTGAAGAAAAATAATCTCGAAGATTTGGTTACCATCGAACAGAAAGATATCTTTACCCTCGATTTGAGTAAAGCGGACGTGGTCACCCTGTACCTGCTGCCCAGCTTGAATGTCAAGCTGATCCCGCAGTTGGAGAAGCTGAAGCCTGGCGCGCGGATCGTCTCGCACGCCTTTGATATGGCGGGCGTGAAACCCGATGTGGTGGCAACCGTCAGCTGCGATGACGGCATCGATCGTCGCGTTTACCTCTGGACCACGCCGCTGAAGAAAGAGGCGGAGCGCGACGATGACAACGATTTCTTCGGTTCGGGCAGTCTCCGCTTTGACAACGACGAGATCGAGTTCCCCAGCCTGTTCGATGACCCGAACGATTGATCGTCCGGCCGTTCCTCCCGGCGGTCTATTCCAGATCGGAAGATCGCCGCCGCGGGCGACGCGGAGATTCGTCCGACGGCTCGTCCCCCTGCCGCACATGCGGCGGCGGCGGGCCCGGCGAGCCCAAGTCAAGCCCCTCACCAAAGTACTTCTCCCGCGCCTCCGCATGTCCGACTACCTCAGTCGGCGTCCCGTGACATAAGACCCGACCCGCACTCACGACATAACTGCGGTCCGTGATCTGCAGCGTCTCCCGCACCTGATGGTCCGTGATCAAGATCGAAATTCCGCGGTCCCGTAAGTCCCGGATGATCTGCTGGATGCTCTGAATGGTGATCGGATCAATGCCCGTGAACGGCTCGTCGAGCAGGATGATCCGCGGGTTCGATACCAGACACCGGGCGATTT
>SLMF01000189.1 GCA_007133715.1 Planctomycetaceae bacterium | reverse complement strand
GCTCGCCCCCCACACCACGTTGCCGCAAGGGATACAGCAGTGCGGCCAAGGCAGACACGAGCGGGGTCAGCCAGGCGAAACCTGCCAAGGCGACGCCGCTGAGCAGCGAAACAAAGGTGCGTCGGTCGGCGGACGAAATGCCCTGCGTGTCCGGGCTGTCGTTTGGAAGGGGAGCGTTCTGCATGGCAATCACCTTTCTCAGCAAGCCCTTGTGCCGCCTGTCGCAGCCGGGCTCGTCACGCGTCTACCCCGCCGGACACCCTGCACAACTCGCAAACCGCCCGACTTCCCTCCGGCAGGGTCGCTTGAATCCGGACGCATTATCGCATCGCCGCACGCACCGCGTCAAGAACGGCGGGCTGCGCCCGGTCAAACGGCCCGTCGAAAAAAGCGCCCGCAGCCGCCTTGTGACCCCCACCACCAAATTGTCCTGCCAACTGGCTGCAGTCCACCTGGCTCCGGCTGCGAAAACTCAATTTGAACCCGCCCCCCGCTTGCTCGACCAAGATCACGGCAACTTCCGTGCCCGCGATCGCCAACGTCTGATTGATCACGTCCTCCGTGTCGCTCGGCAAAGCACCCGTCGCGTCAAAGTCCTCATGCAACACGTAGGTATGCACGAACCGACCGTCCCGCTCGGCAACCACTCGCGATAAAATCCGCCCCCGCAACCGGACTCGGCCAAGCGTGTCCTGCTCGTACAGCTCGCGGAACAAACGGTCCGGGCAAACCCCGGCATCCACTAACTCGGCCGCCACCCGGTATGTGCTGCTGCGCGTCGACGAAAAGCGAAACCAGCCCGTGTCCGTGGCGATCGCGGCGAACAAAGCCCGTGCGATCTCGGGGGTCAATGCCACTCCCAGCTGGATCGCTGCCTGGTACACCAACGTGCCTGCCGCCTCCGCCTGCGTGTCCTTGAAGAACTCGGCTCCCAGCTCGTCCTCGCCCACATGATGGTCCAACACCACGCGGAGGGCATCGCTGGCGCGAATCACCTCGGACATCGGCCCCAATTGAGCCCAGGCGCTGGTGTCCAGAATCAGGATCACCTCCCTGTCCTCCGCCGGATTCGCCGGATCCGCACTCTCCAGAGCCTGAATCCGACCCTCCGGATCCAAGGTGGCCAGATTCGGGGGCGTGGCATGGCCATTGACAATCCGTACCTGCTTGCCCAACGCGTCCAAAATACGGGCCATCCCCAATTCGCTGCCCAATGCGTCGGCATCCGGACGAATATGGCTGGTGATCAGAAAACGCTGATGGCGCTGGATGACTTCGACAAACCGGGACCAATCCACGGGCATGAGTGACTTTCTATAAGACGGGGGGCTGGACCATCTGCTGCGTGGCGGCCATATCCCGCCACAACTGACTCTTGAGGGCTTCGACCGAATCAAACGGTCGAATGTCGCGAAGTCGAGCCCAAAAGTCAACCTCAAGTGGTTCCCCGTACAGATAACCCTGAAAACCGATCAAATGGACTTCAAATTTCGCAGCCGCCTCGGCAAACGTGGGGTTGGGTCCCAAATGGATCGCAGCGGGCCAAACGGCTCCTCCCACGCGGGCGCGGCCCGCATAAACTCCCAAGGCAGGCAGCAACGTGTCAACACCCTCCAAATTGGCGGTAGGAAAGCCCAACTCGCTCCCGCGGCGTGCTCCGTGCGTGACCAAACCCCGCACCCGATACGGATGCGTCAACATCCGTGACGCAGCCTGGACATCGCCCGCCTGAATGCAGGTGCGAATCCGGCTGCTGGAAATCGCCCGCCCCCCGTTGCCTAACGGCGGCACCACTTCCAATTCCATTCCGGCGGCAAGACAGTAAGCGTCCAACAACGCGACATCGCCCCGCCGCTGCCGGCCGAACCGGAAATTGGGGCCTTCGACAATCGCCCGCGCCTGCAAACTCTCGCACAATATCCGGTCGAAAAAAACGCGGGGGCTCAGCTGCAACAGCTGCTCGTCCGTCCGCACGGCAATCATCCCGTCCACGCCCAGCTCGCCCAATAACTGGGCCTTCCGCTCGGTCCAGGTCAGCGGGGGGGGAGCTTCCGCAGGCCGCAACACGCGTACCGGATGCGGGTCGAACGTAAAAATCACCGCTGGCCCCCCCACCCGCTGGGCGCGATGGATCAGCCGCTGTACCAACTGGGCATGGCCCCGATGCACGCCGTCAAAATTGCCGATCGCCACCGCCCCGCCTGTCAACTCCGCGCCGACTTCCTCCAAATGCCTCAGTACTCGCACTGCCTACCCATCCTCTCAACCGTGCGGTTCCCGAGCTTGAAAAGCCGCTGGCAGGTACTCCAAAAGATCGCGGGCGATCAGCGAAATCGGCCCCCACGCCGCCGCCGCCAGATCGCCCGCCAAACCATGCAAATAGACCCCCAATTGGGCCGCCGCAAACGGCTCCAAACCCTGGCCCAGCAACGCCCCAATCAGGCCCGTCAACACATCACCCGAGCCGCCCGTCGCCAAACCCGGATTCCCCGTACTGTTGAATGTGCGACGCACACCGTCGGTGATCAATGTCCGATGGCCCTTCAACACCACCACGACACCGTACTTTGCGGCCAGCCGAATCGCTCGCTCCCGCAGCGTATCGATGGAAGCGTCGGCACCGTCGTCGCCCAGCAGGCGGCGTAATTCACCCGGATGCGGGGTCAGCACACGCGGCCCCGCCGCCCCCGCCAGCCCATCGGGCTCCGCAGCCAACGCGTTCAACCCGTCCGCATCCAACACCAGCGGCTGCGTGCGCGTGCGGTACAGCCATTGTACACACGCCGTGACC
Organism: Planctomycetaceae bacterium; assembly: GCA_007133715.1. Taxonomy (GTDB): domain Bacteria; phylum Planctomycetota; class Planctomycetia; order Pirellulales; family Pirellulaceae; genus SLMF01. Next base: position 4,808 of record SLMF01000189.1, on the reverse strand, counting down.
CCGTCCGAGCGACCCAGTCCCGGCCCACAGGCCACGACCGACGCGCCGGCCGTGACCCGCTCCAGTTGCCCAACCGCCGATCCGTGCAAACGTCCCTCCGCATCACAGGACAAAGGCACGGTCATGTACGAGGGCTCGAACCCGGAAACCACTTCCAAAATGGCATCAGGAACCGCCAGGGTCACGAGACCAGCACCACCCCGACAGGCTGCCATACCCGCCAGTGAGATGGCACCGCTCATGCCCCGCGAACCGCCGACCAACACAATTCGCCCGAAATCGCCCTTGTGGCTCTCTGCCACACGCGGGGGAAGACTCGGTAGCGGCAGTGACGGGTACTCGGTCACAGGACTACCACCATCGGGGGATATTGAGTAACCACCGGACGCGGTACCCACAGCGGGGCGTGGTCAGTCAGCACCCGCAGCAATCCCCGCAGCATCTTTGTTCGCGATGGCATTATGAAAACAGCTCCCTGGAAACCGGATTCGAACAACCACTTGCCCGAGACGTTCCCCGCCGCGTGACTTGGCCGCGTCGGCTTGCCCGAGTTCGCTGGCATTATACAAATCAGGGAAAGGGGCGGCGAGTGCGGGCGACGGACGCTTCCCATCTCAAACGCGACTCCTTGACAAACGTGTGCCCTGCGCTGCAGATTGTAAACAGAATTCCTCGACTCCTTTACATACCTCTTTCAGGGATGTCGTTCCATGAGAGCTTGGCTCCGGCATGCGTTTGGTTCGGACGCGGCCGAACCGTTCGAGCCGACCGAAGAGCAGCGGCGCGCGGTGGATAAACTGTGCGGTTGGCTGGTCCAGCGTCAGATGACGATGCCGGTGCTGGTGGCTTTGGAGAGCTGCCGAGGGCTGAATTTTGTGGGGTCGCAAGCCCTGTTCTTTTTCCGGCCGTTGGTGACGGCCCTCTACGATCCCCACGAGTATCACCAGTTCGCTCTGTTCATGGAGCAGCGTGGTTCGATCGACTATCTCTGCCAGCGGCTGGAGACTTGGAAGGCAAGCTGATGACGACGCCCGTTCCGGACTCGATCCGAGTCATCCTGGCGACCGATTGCGGTTCGACGACGACCAAAGCGATTTTGATCGAGCGGACGGCCGAGGGATTCCGCCAGACCCACCGTGGCGAGGCGCCCACCACGGTCGAGGCGCCCTTTGCCGACGTGACGCAAGGTGTGATCAATGCGGTGACGGAGGTGGCCGAGTTGTCGGGCCGGACGCTGGTGGATGCCCAGGGACGCCTGCTGCACCCGGCGAGCGGCAATCGGGGCTGCGATCTGTTCATCTCCACGTCCTCGGCGGGGGGCGGGTTGCAGGTGATGGTGGCCGGGGTGGTGCGCGAGATGACGGCGGCCAGTGCCAAACGAGCCGCCCTGGGTGCCGGCGCTATCGTGATGGATGTGATCGCCTCGAACGACCGGCGAAAACCGCACGAGCAGATCCAGCGGATTCGCGAGCTGCGCCCGGATATGATCCTGGTCTCCGGCGGCGTCGATGGGGGGACCACCACCCACGTGGTGAAGATTGCCGAGCTGATCGCGCCCGCCAAACCCCAGCCGCGTTTCGGTACGGCCTACCGCATGCCGTTGATCTTCGCCGGTAATCAGCAGGCCGCGCCCCTGGTCGCCGAAGTGTTCGACGATTCGATCGATCTGACCATCGTCGAAAACCTCCGCCCCGTGCTGGAACGCGAGAACCTGGGCCCGGCTCGGGACGCGATCCACGACGTGTTTCTGGAACATGTCATGGCCCATGCTCCCGGTTACGATCGCCTGATGAGCTGGACCCAGGCCCCGATCATGCCCACGCCCGGTGCGGTCGGAAAGATCCTGCAGACGATCGCCAAAATCCAAGGACTCAACGTGCTCGGCGTCGATATCGGCGGCGCAACCACCGATGTGTTCAGCGTCTTCGACGGCGTGTTCAACCGCACCGTCAGCGCCAATCTGGGCATGAGCTACTCGATCGCCAACGTCTGTGCCGAAGCCGGCATGGAAAACGTGTTGCGCTGGTTGCCCTTCGAAATGGAACTCCGCGACTTGCGAAATCGCGTTAAGAACAAGATGATCCGCCCGACCACCATCCCCCAGACACGCGATGCCTTGATCTTCGAGCAGGCGGTCGCCCGCGAGGCGCTGCGGCTGGCGTTCCTCCAACATAAGGAGTTCGCCACGACGCTGAAGGGCGTCCAGCAACAACGCACCGTCGGCGATACGTTCCGCCAGCGGGCGGGCGGCGAAACGATCGTGGACAGCCTCAAACTGGATCTGCTGGTCGCCTCCGGGGGCGTGCTCTCCCACGCCCCGCGGATGCAACAGACGGCCCTGATGCTGATCGATGCCTTCCAACCCGAAGGGGTCACCCGGCTGGCCAAAGATTCGATCTTCATGATGCCCCAGCTGGGCGTGCTGTCCGAAGTCCACGAGCAAGCGGCTTTGCAGGTCTTCGAACGGGATTGCTTGATCGAATTGGGCACCTGCATCGCCGCCGTGGGACAGGGCAAACCAGGCAAACCCTGCTTCCGCTATACCCTGTCCGGAAACGGGACTTCCGAATCCGGCGAACTGGCCGTCGGAGACCTGCTCCGACTGCCGCTGGACACCGCTCAGACCGCTCGCATGGTGATCGAACCGGCCCGCGGCTTCGACGTCGGCGCCGGCCGCGGCCGACGCCTCGAACGCGAACTGCGTGGCGGCACCGTCGGCTTGATCCTGGACGCCCGCGGCCGACCGCTCCCACTGCCCGCCCCCCCCCACTCACATAAACTGCTCCAGCAATGGAACGAAGCAATGCAGCTGTACTGAAAATTTGACCAGCGGGCTCGCTGGCGGCAATTCCGACCCATTTTTCGCCCCCAGAGAATACCGGTACCAAGCAAAGGAATCGCGATGAATGAAAACCAACTCAAGTCTCCTCAACACAATACGATCCGCACCGTGCTTCAAGTCGGTGGGCCGCTGTTCGTCGCTTTGGGGCTTTTTCTCGTGCTCGTCGGGATGGTCAGCTTCTTCGCTTCGTTCGGCAGTTTCGCACCGCCCCGTTTCTTCTGGTGTGCCTTCGTGGGCATGCCCCTCCTGTTTTTCGGTGGCGTGATGTGCAAATTCGGCTACATGGGTGCGGTTTATCGCTATATTGCGGGCGAAACCGCACCCGTGGCGAAGGATGCTGTCAATTACATGGGAGAAGGTATCCAACCGGGAGTCAAAGCGGTCTCCAAGGCAGTCGCTGAGGGTATTATCGAGGCACGCCAGGAGCAGCAGCACCAACAGTAGCTATCCGACATTATTAGCCAGACGGGGGGTCTCGAAGGCAGGCATCCGCCTCCGGGGGCCGATCTGGTTGTCGCCCGGACCTTCTCTCCCTAAACTACACTGTCTGCCGCGACTGGATGGCTACCCGAACGGGCGGTTATTCAGGAATCAAACGAGTGGCCAGAAACGCCCGCCAACTCGGCTTGACTGCGCACTCGGGCCGCAGACCCCTGACTCGGACTCCGGATATTATAAAGGGATGGATTGCATGGCGATGTCGCGTTCCGAAAGGTTGCCCTTGGATGCACCCGCGCTGCGAGCGGAGTTTCCGATCCTGCAGGATCGGGACGACGGTCAGCCGCCGCTGGTCTACTTGGATAACGCCGCCACCACGCAACGCCCCCAGCAGGTGATCGACAGGATCACCACCGGCTACCAGCAGCAGTATGCCAATGTCCATCGCGGGATCCATCGGCTGAGCGAATTGAGCACGGACTTGTTCGAGCAGGCGCGGGAGGCGGTCCAGCGTTTTATCGGCGCCCGTCATTCGCACGAAATCATTTTCACGCCGGGAGCCACCGGCGGCATCAATCTGGTGGCCCGCAGCTGGGGTGATTCCCAGCTGGGACCGGGCGACGAGATCCTGCTGACCGAAATGGAACACCACTCGAATATCGTGCCCTGGCAGCAACTGGCCCAGCGAACCGGTTGCCGCTTGCGCTTCGCACCGGTCACGGCCGAAGGCCTGCTGGACTTGAGCGGGTGGGAGGACTGCCTGAACGAGCGGACTCGGCTGGTCGCCGTCACGGCGGTCTCGAATGTGTTGGGAACGATCAACCCGGTCGTCACCCTGGTGCGGCGGGCCCATGAGGCCGGGGCCGTGGTCGTGATCGATGCGGCGCAGAGCGTTCCGCATGAGCCGACGGACGTGCTGGCTTGGGATGCGGATTTCGTGGCATTCAGCGGTCACAAGATGCTGGGGCCGTCGGGCGTGGGAGTGTTGTACGGGCGCGAGGAGCTGTTGGAAGCGATGCCGCCGTTTTTGGGTGGCGGCAGTATGATCCATCGCGTTACGCTCGACGGTTTCACACCGGCCAACCTGCCTTCAAAGTTCGAAGCGGGAACGCCGCCGATCGTGCCCGCTTGGGGCTTGGCTGCCGCTATCGAGTTCCTCGACCGCGTCGGCTTGCCAACCATCAGGGCTCACGAACGGTTGCTGACCGAACAGACGCACGCCCTGTTGAACGCGTTGTCGGGCGTGCGGATCCTGGGCCCGAGTCCGGATCAGAAGGCGGGCATCGTCAGTTTCGTGGTCCCCGGCATTCAAGCCAACGATCTGGCGATGGCTTTGGACGAGCAAGGCGTGGCGGTGCGGGCCGGTCACCATTGCGCGATGCCGTTGCACGCGCGGCTGGGGGTTTCGGCCAGTGTGCGGGCCAGTTTTTACCTGTACAACACGCCGGATGACGTCGAACGATTGGGCCAGGCTATGGACTGTGCCCTGAAGTTGTTTCGCCGCAGACACTGAGAAAGGCAGCTCGTG
>SLMF01000685.1 GCA_007133715.1 Planctomycetaceae bacterium | reverse complement strand
CGGACAATGAGTTCCGCGCTGGCGCCATTGTCGGACATGTAGAGCACGATCGTGTTCTCTCGGTCGCCCATCGCCCGGATCTGCTCCAGCACCCGCCCGATCTCCTGATCCATCCGGTCGATCATGGCCGCGTGGATCGCCATTTTCATGGCCTGAAACTCCTGCTGCTCGGCGTTCAGGCTGTCCCAAGGCACCGCCCGACCCACCTCGCCGGGGCCGAATACCTCTTCCAGTGACAACCGGACCCACGCCGGACCCTGCCGTTCGGCAAGTGGACCGAACTGCTGCTCCATCTCGCGGGTGATCATGTTCCAACCGGGCACCACGTCGGCTTCCAGCGGCGGGAGCGGCAGGTCCTCGGGCACGATGCCCAGCTGCTGCAGGCGTGCCAGCCGGAGACGGCGGATCTCGTCCCAGCCCGCCTCGTACCTCCCCGCGTACTTGTCGATGTCTTCCTGCAAAGCGTGCAGCGGAAAGTGCGGCGCCGTGAACGCCAGAAAAGTCAGCCACGGCTTGCCCGCATGGTCCCGTTCGTGCTCCCGGAGGAACTCGATCGCCCGGTCGGCCATTGCGGTGGTCGTGTAGTAGTCCGTACCCGGTTCGACCTCGGGCAGACGCTGATCGTCCAGAAAGTGGACTCGCGGCGAGAAGAACCGGTCGTGGTCCCGCATCCGATACGAGCGGTGGAATCGGCCGTCCGCTACCGGCCGATCCTCCAAAATGATGTGCCACTTGCCGGAATGGTAGCAACGATAGCCGGCCGGCTCCAGATAATGCGGCAGCATGCGGGCCCAAGGAGGCATCCGGCCGAAATCGCGGCGTGCAGGATCCATGCGTACCTGTTGAGCATAGTAGCCTGTCAGCAGGGCCGCGCGGGACGGCCAACAGCGGGCTGTCGAGTAAAAGTGTGTAAAGCGGATGCCGTTTTCGGCCAGCTGATCCAGGTTGGGGGTTTCGATCTCTCCACCAAAACAGCCCAGGTCCGAATAGCCGGCATCGTCGGCCAGGATAATCAGAAAGTTCGGCCGCGAGGGCCCGCTTTCCTCCGTCCGTCCCGCCCGGGCGACGCCTGCTGTAGCCAACAGCACCGCCAGCAAGGCGCCGATCCCATCCGTTAGTCGTCGTTTTCGCATCATCAGTTCGCCTCGATTTGTAGGAAGAGCCCCGTCCAACAAGATCGAGTATCGCAGCGCTCGGTCCGTGGGTCAAACGCATCTCATATCCCAGCCGGACGCATTCGAGGAACCCCGCGTTGGCGGCAACCTGCGGCCCACGTCGTTTGCTCGATCCGGCCGCAGGGCAAGCCTTCTTTGCCGGTTAGGCAAGCTGTGGGGTGGCTGAGAGGCGGTATCATCCCTACGAGGCCGACAACCGATATTAGGGTTGCGATCCCCCGTTGCGGCAGAACCGATGTGTTCCGCCCGCGGTCGGCATCGCACCGTAATTTCCGGATTTCAGGGAAGAGGAGTGCAAAGCTCCCGCCGCCCCGCGACTGTGTCGGGAACGAACGCCGAAGATGCCACTGGTTCACCTCGCATCGTGCCGCGCGCATCGATGCGGACAGACTGGGAAGGCCGGCTAGTAGGAGGAACCGAAGCCAGGATATCTGGTCCGGGAATCGAACTATCCTGTTGGCTCCTCGAGGGAAGGATGCGGATCATGAGCTTCACCCGTTTCTTGCCGTTATTGCTGGTCGTCGTACCATTGGTTTTGCCGGTGTCGGTCGTGGCTGCGCAGCCAGACCCGGACGATCCGTTCGCCGAGTTGCGTCCCCCGGTGTTGGAAGAACCGGCTGATGCGGCGGACGATGCGGCGGACGATGCGGCGGACGAGCAGCAGCCGCCCGGGATTCCGGTACCGGAGTCGGAGCCGGGCCCTGTTCCGCTGGAAGTGCTGCCGCCGACGACGGTGATCGGCGAGATCACACCGGGTGAGACGCCGGTCACCACGCCGACCCAGACACTGGCTCCTGCGGGTCAAGTGGGCAGTGCCACGACGGTGATCACGGGCGAACAGATCCGTGCCAGCGGGCATGCGACGGTCAGCGACGTGCTGCGCGGCTCGGTCGGCGTGGACGTGGTGCAGCAAGGTCCGCCGGGCGGCCTGACCTCCGTCTTCCTCCGCGGTGCCGAATCGCGGCATACCAAGGTGCTGCTGGATGGGATCCCGGTGAACGATCCGAGCAGCGCCAGTCGTCTGTTCGATTTCTCGACGCTCAGCGTGGACAGTGTGGAGCGGATCGAGATTGTGCGAGGGCCGCAGAGCACCCTGCATGGAACGGATGCCATCGGCGGGGTGATCAACGTGATCACGCAGCGTGGCGAGGGCCCCACGACCGCGACGGGGCGGGTGATGGGTGGCAGCTATGGCACCGTCCGCGGTTCGGCAAACGTCAGCGGGGGGACCTCGAATTACCATTATGCCTTCGGCGGGTCGATGCTGTATGTCGACGGGTTTCCGGCCGCCACCAGCGGCAGCGAGAACGATCTGCATCGACTGGGCACCGCCACCGGACGGATGGGCTGGTACCTGACGGAGGACCTTGAGGTCGAGTACCTCTTCCGCTGGTCCGACGGCCGAACGGGAATCGCCAGCACGGACTTTGCCACCGGACTGCCCTTCGATGATCCGTCTCGGTACTATTGGGTGCAATCGTATTTCTCGCGGCTCCAGACGCGGTGGGACACGCTGGACGGCGTGTTCCAACACCGCCTGGCATTTGACTACACGGATTACCAGCGTGAGGACACCGGCGGCGATTTCGGTTGGGCGACCGAGTTTTCCGGCCAGACGCGGAAGATCGAATATCAGCTGGATGCCCGCATTACGTGCGACAATATGCTGACGTTCGGCGTCGATTACTTGGACGAATCCGGCGCCGACTCGTCCGGAAATGCGGGGTCTCAGAACAAGTACGGGCTCTATCTGCAGGACCAGTTCCAGATTTTCGAGCGTTTGACCGGGATTGTCGGTTTCCGTTGGGACGATTGGAACCGTGCCGGGCCAGCTCAAACTTACCAATTCCGCACGGTGTACGCCATCGAAGAAACCGGCACCTCGCTGCACGGCACGTTAGGCACCGGATTCTACGCCCCCTCCCTGTCGGAACTCACCTTCGGCGTGCCCGACCTGCAGCCGGAACGGAGCAAGGGCTGGGATGCCGGGGCCACGCAACGGCTACTGGACGATCGCTTGGTGCTCGAGGGCTACTACTTTCGCAACGACTTTCGTAATCTGTTGGTGTTCGACTTCACGATCCCCCCGTGGGGCGCCTTGGACAACATCGGCAACGCCCGTACCCACGGGGTCGAATTGCTGGGGACGTGGTATCTGACTCCCGACACCACGTTCAATTCCTCCTTCACCCGCACCGACTCGCTGAACGTGGACACGGGCGGCGTGTTGCCGCGGCGGCCGCGGAACAAGACGATGACCGGCGTCGCCCACCGCTTCCTGGACGACCGGGCAACCGCCAATCTGTATGCCCTGTTCCACAGTTCCAGCCAGGACACCGACGGCAGCCGCTTGGCCGGCTACACCTTGTTAAATCTGGCCGCTCACTATCAAATGACCGATCGGCTGCGTTGGCTCTGCCGGTTTGACAACCTGCTGGACCAGGAGTACCAGGTGGTACGCGGCTACAACACGCCCCGCTTCTCCGCGTTCGGTGGTTTCGAGATCACCCACTAAGTATGAGAAACATGAGCGGCAGCATCTTCGCTCCCGGCCCCCGCCCGAGCACCGTCCGAACCGCCGAGGGGAACGTGCTGTCGACGCCCGACGGCTGGGTGCTGCTGCCGCCCGGTGATGCCGCCTTGACTCGCCGCGTCAAGGCGGCGGGTCCTCATTGGATCGTCCGGGAGAAGCAGGGGCGGAGGTTCTTCTCACGGGGCGTATGGGCGTCGGCGGCCACCATCGAGCGAATCCGTGCCGAACTGGAAGTCGAGCGTTCTACCGCCGGGTACGCCAAACGCCGGCAGGCCGACGCCCGGCGGCGGGACAAGGCCCAGGCCGAATACGTCGAGGAATTTCGTGCCGCCGTGCTGGCGTTCCTGGCCTTCCACCCCCAGCATGCCGCCATGGCCGACCAATTGGCCCGTGCCGTGGCCGAGCACGCCACCCCGGTGGGCAGTGGAACGGTGGCCAGGACGAAGCGAATTCCCGTGGCTGGGCGTGCCGAGGCCGCTGTTATCGCCTGGATGCGGCACCAGACCACCGCCTACGATACGATGAAGATTCCGCGGGTCAAAGGCCAACGCCGGGAAACTCGCCGCAGGCTCGCCAAACGATCTCAAGAATTGTTGGCCCGCTATCGCCAAAGCCAAGCGGTCGCCGAAGAATGCCCGCTCAGACAGGCGCTGATCCGTCTCACTTGAACCCCCCCTGTCACTTGCCCCCCCCTGTCACGGCACGAGCAGCGGTTCTCGGAAGAGGCCCTCACAAAACCGCGTCGGTCTTGGAGATCCTGACCCACATAGGCGGTATTTCGAGGATCTCTGAAGCGGGGCATCGATAGAAACGGGGAAAAGTGGGGCAGGCAAACTACCCGGCCAGGACTCGAACCTGGACTAAGGGAGCCAAAATCCCTAGTGCTGCCAATTACACCACCGGGTAAGGAGGTGAAATCGTAATCGACCGACGGGCCGTCTGTCAACCGGCACAGCCCTGAATTCCGAGACAGCTGGAAAAACCGCCCGAGTGGGCCATCTTTTCCCCGGCCGAGACGGGCTTGTGCAAACCGGGGAACACATTTGCAGAGCCTTGACAACCTGCTATAACTCTCCGGTTTGATGCCGATTCCTACTTCGCCAGACGCGTCGCGTGCCCCTTCATGAAAACGCAGGTCTCCCCCAAGCAGCTGGCTCGCGCGATTCAGGTCAGCGAGTCCTCGGTGAAACGCTGGTGTGATCAGGGTCTGATCGATACCTTCCGCACCGCCGGAGGGCATCGGCGGATTCCGCTCACGCATGTGCTGCGATTCCTCCGCGATCACGCTTATCAGCTGATCCGCCCGGAGGCGTTGGGCTTGCCCCCTTCGACGGGTCAATCGGCCCGCGATCTGAATTACGCCTGCACGCGTTTTCGCCACGTTCTGCTGGAGGGCGACGAGACGGCCGCCCGCAGCATCATTTTCGAATTGTTCATCGCCTACGATGACCCGACGGTGTTGATGGATCGGGTGATGACCCCCGCCCTGCACGAGATCGGGGAGCTGTGGGTGGTGGGCGGCGCCCAGGTCTATCAGGAGCGACGGGCTTGCGAGATTTGCCTGCGAATCCTGCACGAACTACGCCAAGTGATCCCCGAACCGGAATCGTCCGCTTGCCTGGCGGTCGGGGGAACTCCCGAATGCGACCCCTACTATCTTCCCAACACGATGGTCGATTTGACGCTTCGCTGGATCGGTTGGCGCACCCATGACTTGGGGGTCGCTCTACCATTCGACACACTGACCGTGGCGGTCCAGCAAGCGCGGCCCCGCATCCTTTGGTTGAGTGTCAGCCATATCGATGACGAGGCGCGTTTTCTGGCTGACTACGAGCGTTTCACGCAGAAAGCCCCCCCAGAAGTAGCAATTGCAGTGGGAGGTCGTGCCTTGACTGAAGGGGTTCGTCAACAGATGCAGTACGCGTCGTTTTGCGATAATCTGCGGCATCTGGAGCGCTTTGCCAAATCGTTGGCGGCACCAGGCCTGAATGGAAAACAGGTTGCGAGCGATCAGGCGGGGCCTCCGCAGGCGGCGGATGCGGGAATCCAGGTCGGCCGGTCCGCCCGCCAATAGCCCCTCGCCCGCAGTCAATCCTCGCCCGCAGTCAATCCTCGCCCGCAGTCAATCCTCGCCCGCAGTCAATCCTCGCCCGCAGTCAATCCTCGCCAAGGGGCCGGGATGCCAGCCGCAAAATCACGCTGTGCGACTCGGTGCCCGGCATGGGGTATCGGACTATGCAGCGGAGCTGAACCGATTGCAACAAGCCGCGTTCGCGGGCGGCGGCACGCTCGGCAATCCAGCCCGGACCTTTGACTGCCAGCAGGCAGTCGAAGTCGTTCCAATGCGGTTGGAACCATTTGCAGATCTTCCAGAGCGGCCCGACGGCACGCGTGACCAACACGTCGAACCGCAAATCCTCCAACAAACGTTCCGCCCGCTCGGCATGCACGGGGATATGCAACCCCAATTCCCGCACCAGGGCGTCGACCGCCCGTGCTTTCTTTCCCACGGAATCGCAGAGGGAAATCTCCAAATCCTCGCGGAGAATCGCCAGGATCACGCCCGGGACCCCGCCCCCGGTTCCCACATCCAGCACTTCGCTGCCCGGGGGCAGTAAGGGGCTCAATTGCAGGCTGTCCACCACGTCCCGCGTCACAAAGCGTTCCCAGTCGGTGTGCCGCGTCAGATTCAAACGCCGGTTCCAATCCCAGAGCAGCTGCGCAAAACGAGCCAGCGGTTCGATTTGGGCGGCCGGCAGCTCCAAACCGTGCCGCTCGAGGGCCGCGTGCAGTGTGTCGTGTTCCCATGAGGACAAAGCAGGGTTCCTCGGTAACTTATTGCCAAAAGGCTTGAGAAGTGAGACGAGCCAGCGGGGCAAAGATCAGTAGCGGGAACCAGGCGGCCAGCGCCGGACGCACCAGCGAGCTGTTGCCCAAAGCATGGCACCCGAGAACCACCAGGAAAAAGGCCCCGACGATCAGCACACACAAACCGGCCGCTAAAAATACATTGCGACTCTCCCGAGCCAAGACCACGGGCAGGGCTAACAGCAGCAGCGTGATGTCCAAGGCGGGTTGGATCAGCCGAGCATGCACGGCCACACGGACATCCGCCGCGAAATCCAAGCTCGGATTGTGCAGCCCCTGAATCAACTCGGACGTCGAAGAAAATTGACGCCAGGCATCACTGGCAACCAGTTGCTCGTACGTGATCTGGCTGACCACGAAGCATTGATCCGCCGCCAGCCACGGCGTGTCGTGGGGACTGAGAATCAGCGGCTCGTCTTCCAGATAAAAGGAAGGAATGGCCGAAAGATTGTCCGGCTGGCTGACCTGATCCAGCAAGTAACCCGACGGCCGATCACCCTCCGCCGGACGATACTCCGCCTGACGTGCCAATAACTGCGAACCGAACAGCCCTAACCCCGGGGGCAGCCGAAACGCCGGCTCCCCAATCCGCTGCTGGCTGATACGCGCCTCACGACCGGCCAGCAGAATGTCGGTCCAATGGTCATATCGGGGCGCCAATTGCTCCCGCGATCCCCCCAGCAGATCCCGTGTGTTCTGCGTCAGCTTCTCCCGAAACCGCGGGATCACCAACTCCCGACCGGCAGCTGCCAGCAGGCTCAGCAGCGTCGCGGCAATGATCAGCGGAGCCACCACGCGAAATTTGGAAATGCCCGCCGCCATCAAGGCCGCCATCTCGTTCGATCGCTGCATCGCGGTCACGGTGAACGTGGCGGCGACCAACGTCATCAAGGCACTGGTCCGATCAAAAAAAGCCATCGCCCGGGCACCATAGTACTCGCCTAAAACGGCGGGCAAATTCCCCTCCTGCGCCAGCTCCAACAGATCGTCCAGATTGTTCAGGCCATCAATGATCACATACAGTCCCGTCATGCTGAGAAAACAGATCAACAGCACTTTTACAT